>JBFGZI010000154.1:0-5707 GCA_041586855.1 Oceanisphaera sp.
AGGCGGCTCAGCGCCGGCTGGGCGGCGACCAGCGCCGACACCAGTGCCGAGCCGGAAGGCAAAGTCTGCGCCATCTGGGCCAGCAGGTTGCGCCAGGGCTGGCGGTTGGCCTGATCGCCGCCCAGTAAAGGGAAAGGCTTCAGCCTCGCCAGCCGTCGATAACCCGAATAATCGGCCAACAGACACTCACCACCCCACAGGCTGTCGTCATCGCCCAGGCCCAGACCGTCAAGCACGATACCAAGCACCGGCTCATCGGGCGGATGGCCGTTCTCCACCAGACAGGACACCAGATGGGCGTGATGATGCTGCACCCGGATAAGCGGCAATCCGCGCTCTTGTGCCAGCCTCGCACCCAGACGAGAGGAAACATAATCGGGATGCAGATCGACGGCGATGGCTCCGGGAGACATCCCCAGCAACGTGGGCAGTTGTTCGACCTGCTGCTGCAGCACATCCAGGCAAGCGGGATTGGCCAGGTCGCCGATATGGGCGGACAAGGCCGCCTGCTCCCCGCCGGTCAGGCAAAGGCTGTTCTTCAGATCCGCCCCCAACGCCAGCACGGCGCCGTCCAGCCCGGCCGGCAGGGCGATCGGATCCGGTACAAAGCCCCGGGCCCGGCGGATCATCCGGGGCCGACCGGCCAACAAGGCCTGCACCGAGTCGTCGCAGCGGTGCAGTATGGGTCTGTTGTGCAGCAGAAAGCCATCGGCCAGGGAGGCCAGCGCCGACTCGGCCTGCCGGTTGTCGGTACAGATGGGCTCGCCACTGGCATTGCCCGAGGTCATCACCAGGGGGCCGCCGAATTCCGTCAGCAACAGCCAGTGCAAGGGCGATCCCGCCAGCATGACCCCGATGCAGGCCATGCCCGGCGCCAGCGCCTCGGGCAGTATTCCTTGCGCCGCCCGCCTGAGTCGCGCTTTTGGCAACAGCAGGATGGGTGCCGCCGGGCTGGTCAACAGCGCCCGCTCGGCCTCATTCAACTCGAAATAGGTTTCTGCCTGGGTCAGATCCCGCATCATGACGGCAAAAGGCTTGGCGGGCCTGTGTTTACGTTGGCGCAGCAGGGCGATGGCCGCCGCCGAGCCCGCATCGCAGATCAGTTGAAAACCGCCGGTGCCCTTGAGCGCCAGCACCCGATTCTGCTTCAGCCAGACGCGACATTGAACCAGCAAGGCCGCCGTCGGCCGCTGCAGTTCCCGGCCCTCCGCATCTTGAAGCCAAATATTCGGGCCGCACTCGGCACAGGCCACGGGCTCGGCATGAAAGCGCCGATTGGCGGGATCCTTATATTCCTGACCGCAGGCGGCACAGAGGGGAAAGTCCGCCATGGCGGTGTTGACCCGGTCGTAGGGCAAGGCCCGGACAATGGAATAACGGGGGCCACAGTCGGTACAGTTGATGAAGGGATAGCCGTGTCGCCGATTATCCGGCTCGGCCAGCTCGGCCAGACACCGGGAGCAAACGGCCAGATCCGGCGGAAACTGGGCCCCCTGCCCCACGGCCTGAGTGTCCGTCACCGAAAAGCCACGGGGAGCGGACGCAAAGCTGAAAGGCTCGACAGCAATACTCTCTATGCGGGCATAAGCCGGGCAGTCCGCCCGCAGCCGTTTACAAAAGGCCGCCACGCCGACAGCATCGGCGGTCACTCTGATCTCTACCCCGGCACCGCTGTTGCCGACGTCGCCCGACAACCCGAGTTCCGTCGCCAGCCGATAGACAAAGGGACGAAAGCCCACCCCCTGCACGCAGCCGGTTACCCGCAACAGACTGCCCATGGCGGTTTGCAGCACGCTGTCCGTTGCTGTTTGCGCCGCTCCTCCGTCCGTCGGCAGATCCGGGCCGGAAGGCATCAGCTCTTCGGTCACATAACCATGCAGCCGCCGACACAATTCCGGCAGGGCCAGGGCCACCTCGTCGCTGAGTTCGGGGCTACAGGGTGTAAAACGGCGCCCCCCGATGGCAAAAATATCGATAATCGGCACCGGCGACACCAGCAACGGGATCAACGCCAGTAGCCCCTTGATACCGCCGCCATGTTCCAGGCCCTCGCTACCGGCCAGCGCGTCGGAAGTGACCTGATAAAAGTGGCGGATCTCGCCCGCCTGCGCCGGGCTCATAAAGGCATCCACCACTATGATGCGCCGGCAATGCCGGAACAGCGGCAGCAGGCTGACCCCGCCGGCGCCGCCCTCCACCAGCTCGACTCCTGCGGGCCAGGGTAACGCCTGCGCCAGCGTATATGCATGAATACCGGCGGCATCATCCCCATGCAGAGGATTACCGATAAACAGGATCCGTACATCAAGGTCCGCTTTCATCAACGCCGTCTCCTGTTTCGATAGCCCCCGTCTTGTTACCAGAAGCCAACTGGCACCTACCCTGGTGCCTCAGCCTTTCAAATATGGTTCAGATATCACTAAACAGATGAGCTATTCCATTTCGGTGTAAACAGCGAACAAAGGGCCTGATCCACCGACCCGCTTCAAGCACCATCCCTGTGACGCTCAACACATGACATCCCTGTCATGTGATGGTCGGAGGATCAGATCCCTTTGTCCTTCTTTTATACCACTGAGTCGCCTGTTGACGCTGTCTGCAGGCAACTCGGAGTTTCAGAAGATGTATAAAATGTCAGGCCAGGGTCAGCAGCTGGGGCGCCGTCCTGGCCAATGCCTGATACACCCGCAGGCTGGCATAGGCATCGTTGGCGGCATAACTCTGTTGGGCGGGAGACAGTGACTCCGCCGCCCAGTTAGAGAGGGTGACCCTTCTGGACTTCGGCAGGTATTCGCCCAGCACCACGGCCACGGCGGCCTGCAGCCCGACCTGTTGCCGGTAACCCAGCCGCTTGACCGCCACAGACAGCTCTATGGTGGTACGCAACCCAACTCCAAGCTGGCGCTGTATGGGCCCCCGATCCGATTTAAGCCCGAACCCGACCTTGATAATCCGATCAGACTGAAGAATCTCGGCCAGCAGTTCGTGGCCAGCAGCATTGCCAACCAGGTGGCCGGCCGTAAACAGAAAGGCGTGCTCGGGGGTGGCCAGCTGCACAAGATGCGGGCCGGTACTGGACTCTCCCACCGCAAACGTCGGCTTGCTCTCGGTATCAAAACCGATGTGGGTGCAGTTACCAAGCTGTTCTCGGGCAAAACTCACCTGCTCGGCACTCTCGACCAGATGGATGTTATCCAGAGACAAGCCGCTAAACTCGGGGAGCTCACGCATGGCGTTCTTGGTAGGTCTTTCCAGGTACTGACGAGCGTCCATATCAGCCTCATGCTATTAATTAAACATCCCGGAGCCGAGGTTAGCATCACCCACACAGGAGAAGTATTGATGAGCGACAATAAACAAGACGCAGGCGGCACCGGAAAGTGCCCGGTCATGCACGGATCTCGTACCAAACTGGGTGACCACGGCACGGCCAACCTTCACTGGTGGCCGAACCAGCTGAACCTCAAGATACTGCACCAGAACACCGCCGGTTTAAGCCCCCTGGGCGCAGACTTCAACTACGCCAACGCCTTCAAGAGCCTCGATCTGACCGCGGTGAAAAAAGACCTGCATGCCCTGATGATCGACTCACAAGACTGGTGGCCGGCCGACTATGGCCATTACGGCCCCTTCTTCATCCGCATGGCCTGGCACAGTGCCGGCACCTATCGCATCGGCGATGGCCGCGGTGGCGCCGGCAGCGGCTCGCAGCGCTTTGCCCCACTCAACAGCTGGCCCGACAACGGCAATCTGGACAAGGCCCGCCGCCTGCTGTGGCCCATCAAGCAAAAATACGGCAACAGCATCTCCTGGGCCGATCTGCTGGTGCTGACCGGCAACGTGGCACTGGAGTCCATGGGCTTTCAGACTTTCGGCTTTGCCGGTGGTCGTGAAGACATCTGGGAGCCGGAAGAAGATATTTACTGGGGCGCCGAGCAGGAATGGCTGGCCACCAGCGACAAAGCCAACAGCCGCTACGCCGGCGACCGCAAGCTGGAGAACCCGCTGGCCGCGGTGCAAATGGGCCTGATTTACGTCAATCCGGAAGGCCCGGACGGCAAGCCGGATCCGCTCGGCTCGGCCCGCGACATTCGCGAAACCTTCGCCCGCATGGCAATGAACGATATTGAAACGGTCGCACTTACCGCCGGCGGCCACACCTTCGGCAAAGCCCACGGCGCCGGCAACCCCGCTCATGTAGGCCCGGAGCCGGAAGCCGCTCCCCTCGAAGCCATGGGCCTGGGCTGGATCAACAGCATGGGCACAGGCGTGGGCGAGGATACCATTACCAGCGGCCTGGAAGGCGCCTGGACCCCCACACCGACCCAATGGGACATGAGCTACTTCGACACCCTGTTCGGCTATGAATGGGAACTGACCAAGAGCCCGGCCGGCGCTCACCAGTGGACCCCGAAAGACGCTGCCGCCAAAGGCACGGTGCCGGATGCCCACAACCCGAACAAGCGCCATGCGCCCATGATGTCGACCGCCGACATGGCGATGCGGGAAGATCCGGCCTACCGCAAGATCTCCATGCACTTTCATGCCAATCCGGACGAGTTCGCCGACGCCTTCGCCCGGGCCTGGTACAAGCTGACCCACAGAGACATGGGCCCCATCTCGCGCTACCTGGGCCCCGAAGTACCGAAAGAAGAGCTGATCTGGCAAGACCCGGTGCCAATCGTCGATCACGAGCTGATCAACAGCCAGGACATCACCAGTCTCAAGGACAAGCTGCTGCTCTGTGGCCTGTCGGTCTCCGAGCTGGTGTCCACCGCCTGGGCATCGGCCTCCACTTTCCGTGGCTCCGACAAGCGCGGCGGTGCCAACGGTGCCCGCCTGCGCCTGGCGCCGCAGAAAGACTGGGAAGTGAACCAACCGGTGCAACTGGCGAAGGTGCTGAAGGTGCTGGAAGGCATACAGAGCGACTTCAATCAGGCGCAAACCGGCAACAAGCGGGTGTCGCTGGCCGACCTGATCGTGCTGGGCGGTGCCGCCGCCATCGAACTGGCCGCCAACGATGCCGGGCACCCCATAGCCGTGCCGTTTACGCCAGGCCGCACCGATACCTCGCAGGAGCAGACCGACGTGGAGTCTTTCGCGCCGCTCAAGCCGGAGGCCGACGGTTTTCGCAACTATCGCCGCACCAAATTTACCGTGTCGGATGAAGAAATGCTGCTGGACAAGGCGCAACTGCTGCAACTGAGCGCGCCGGAAATGACGGTGCTGGTGGGCGGCATGCGGGTGCTGGATGCCAACGTCGGCCAGTCTCAGCATGGGGTCTTTACCCGGCATCCGGAAACGCTGAGCAACGATTTTTTCGTCAACCTGCTCGACATGAACACTGTGTGGCAGCCCACCACCGAAGAAGATGTGTTTGAGGGACATGACCGTAAAACGGGAAATGTGAAGTGGACGGCGACGCGCGTCGACCTGATCTTCGGCTCCAATGCCCAGTTGCGGGCGCTGTCGGAGGTCTATGCCCAGGCTGACGCCAAAGAGAAATTCGTGCGTGACTTTGTCGCCGCCTGGCACAAGGTGATGAACGCAGACCGGTTCGACCTCACCTGATCCAGGCCCCATTGTAGATACTCTCTAGGCCCCACTTCAGTGGGGCAACATCTGCCGTAAGCATAACATTGCCCGGCTAAAGCCAGGCCTACAGAAACCCATACACCACATCAGCCAATGCTAATCACCCCCGCCC
>JBFGZI010000155.1:0-5577 GCA_041586855.1 Oceanisphaera sp.
CCCCTGTACCGCTCCGCCATCGGCTTCGATCGCCTGGCGTCCCTGATGGAAAACGCCGCCAGCGGCAGCAGCAACACCGGCTATCCGCCGTACAACATAGAGCTGCTCAGCGAGAACCAGTACCGCATTTCCATGGCGGTGGCCGGCTTTGCCCGCGAGGATCTGGACATTACCAGCCACGAAAACACCCTGATGGTGAAGGGCAACAAAGAGCAGGATGAATCACAGAAGAATTATCTGTATCAGGGCATCGCCGAACGCGGTTTCGAGCGCCGCTTCCAGCTGGCCGATCACGTCAAGGTGACGGGCGCCGACATGGAAAACGGCCTGCTGCATATCGATCTGGTGCGCGAGGTACCGGAAGCCGCCAAGCCGAGAACCATTGCCATCGGCAAGGCCGAATAACCGCCGTCAGACAGCCATAAACAACAACGCCGGCAAAGTTGCCGGCGTTGTTGTTTATGGCTGCAGTGAGGTGTGAGGGGTAAGGAGAAAAACTTCCCAAGCTGATAATTCGGTATTTCACCCCTCACCCCTCACCCCTCACTTTTTATGGCTTGGTCGCTGGTGCCTGATAAAGCGCCAGCACTTCCTCGGCCAGTATCTTGATGCCGGCCTGCACATCGGCTTCCGACTGGGCGTAGTTCAGGCGAATGCATTCCTTGCTGTGCCGCCAGTTACCGTCTTCGATCCCCGGGAAGAAGTAATGGCCGGGCACCACCAGCAGGCCTTTCTGTTTCAGACGCTCATACAGTTCCTGACAGTGCACCGGCAGATCTTCGAACCACAACCACAGAAAGAGCGCGCCTTCCGGCTTGTGAATATGAAACTGGGGCAGGGGAATTGCCTGTTGCAGCCAGGTCACCGCCTGCTGCGCCTTGGCCTGGTAGAAGGGGCGGATCACCTCGTTGCTGAGTTTGATCACGTCACCGTTTTCCATCATCGGCAGGGTCAGGGCCGGGCCCATGCTGCCGGGGGCCAGGTTGATGATGCCGCTGATGTTGGTCATGGCCCGGATAATGGCGGGCGGGGCCACGACGATGCCGCAACGTACGCCGGGCAGGCCCAGCTTGGACAGGCTCATGCACAGTATGGTGTTGTCGTTCCAGAACGGTTTGGCATCGGTGAAGATGATGTTGGGGAAGGGCATGCCATAGGCGTTGTCGATCAGCAGGGGGATGCCTTTTTCCCGAGCTATTTCGTCCAGACGCATGATTTCTTCGTCGGTCAGCACGTTGCCGGTGGGGTTAGTGGGCCGGGACACGCAGATGAGGCCGATGTCGTCACCCACTTCCAGCTGGTCGAAGTCGACATGGTACTTGAACAGACCGTTATCCAGCCGGGTGATGGTGGGCTTGCAGGCTTTGAAGTGATCTTCGCTCAGGGCACCGTCGCCGTAGCCTATGTATTCCGGCGCCAGCGGAAACAGCACCTTTTTCTTGCGGCCGCCGCCAAAGTCGCCGGCCAGCAGGTTGAACAGATAGAAAAAGGCGGTCTGGCTGCCGTTGGTCAGGGCGATATGCTCGGGGCCGACCGGCCAGCCCAGCTCCTTGGACAGCAGTTTTGCCAGGGCGCGAATATAGGCATCCTTGCCCTGGGGGCCGTCGTAGTTGGCCATGGCTTTCAGCAGATCGCCGTTTTTCACCAGTTGCTGAGACTGCTGGTCCAGATAGGCGAGTACCTCCGGAATGGCGGCCGGATTGCCGCCGCCCAGCATGATGGTGTTGGGCGTGGTCAGGCCCTGGTTGAGATCGTCCATCAATTGGGTAATGCCGGCGTGGCGGGTAAACTTCTGACCGAATGCTGAAAATTCCATGAGATTACTACCAAAGAGAAAGCGGTTGTCGAAAGGGTCACGTTATCCGATATCGTCTCTGGTGTCGACCGAGGTGGGGAGTGGCGGCATCGCCTTGGTGCTAAGACTATCTTCAACACAAAGGCGATGGGTTCAGGGAGCTAATGAAGGCTAATGGGGACTAGTAGGAATAAGTCTGGGTCGGCCGGGCATATTTGGCCGGCTGGGCTTCGTAGCTGACCTTGAGCGCCAGCACGGTATATTTTTCTTCGTTTTCCATAAAGGGGCTGAGTTCACTGAGCATGTTCTGCCGGGCGGGCGAGTTCTGCCAGCGTTCCCAGCATTCGATGTTTTCCCAGTTGGAAATGACATAGAAATGATTGGGCTGATGAATGTCCCGGTAGGCATCGCCTTTCAGAAAGCCGGGCCTGTTGGTGATTTGCAGCATCAGGGCCCGGATCTTTTCCTGATAGGCGTCTTCCAGTCCCTCGGCGATATGGCGTTCGATAATGACCTTGATCATCGGTACTTCCCTTGTTGCATTAGGATACTGTTAATTTGTAACACAAATTCCGGAAAATTTGGTAAGACCAGGCAAATAAAAAGCCCCGCATCGGCGGGGCTTCTGCGGCTCAAAAAGCGAGAGCCATTACTGCAGCAGTGAGATGTCGGCGATTTGCAGGAACAGGTTACGCAGCTGGTTGAGCAGCGCCAGACGATTGAGTCGCAGGGCTTCGTCTTCCGCCATCACCATCACCTGATCGAAGAAGCTGTCCACCCCTTCACGCAGGGCGGCCAGCTCGCTCAGGGCGCTGTCGTAATCGGCGGCGGCGAACAGCGGCGTCAGGCGCTCGGTCATCTCGGTCAGCTGACTGGCCAGGATCTTCTCGGCCTCGTCCTGCAGCAGGGCCGGATTGACCTCGCTCGGGATCTCGCCTTCGAACTTGGCCAGGATATTGCCTACCCGCTTGTTGGCGGCGGCCAGGGCGGCGGCGGCGTCCAGCTCACGGAACTGGCTGACGGCCTTCATCCGGGCATCGAAGTCGGCCGGACGGGTCGGACGACGAGCCAGCACTGCCTGAATGACGTCCACGCCGTAGCCTAGATCCTGGTACCAGGCGCGGAAACGGCCCAGCATGAAGTCCAGGATTTCGTCGGCGGCATTGGCATTGCTCAGCTTGTCGCCGTACAGTGCCTTGGCCTGCTCGATCAGAATCGGCAGATCCAGGTCATAGTCTTTTTCGACGATGATGCGCAGGGCACCCAGAGCGGCCCGACGCAGGGCGAAGGGGTCCTTGTCGCCCTTGGGCGTCTGACCGATGCCGAAGATACCGACCAGGGTGTCCAGCTTGTCGGCCAGGGCCACGGCGGCGGAAATATCCTGGCTGGGCAGCTCGTCACCGGCAAAGCGGGGCTGATACTGCTCTTTCAGCGCCAGGGCCACGGCTTCGTCTTCGCCGTCGTGGCGGGCATAGTGCATGCCCATCACGCCCTGGGTGTCGGTGAACTCGAACACCATGTCGGTGACCAGATCACACTTGGACAGCAGGCCGGCCCGTTCCGCCTGGGCCTTGTCGGCATCGATGGCGGCGGCGATAAAGCCCGACAGCGCACTGATGCGCTCGGATTTCTCGCGTACCGAACCCAGCTGCTTTTGAAAGAGCACTGAGTCCAGTTGCTCGAGTCGCGAGGCCAGGGTGGTTTTGCGGTCATTATCAAAGAAGAATTGCGCATCGGCCAGGCGAGGGCGTACCACTTTTTCGTTACCGCCGATGATCTGGCTCGGGTCTTTCGACTCGATATTGGTGACGAAGATAAAGGTCGGCATCAAGTTGCCGGCCGCATCGTAGACAGGGAAGTATTTCTGGTCACCCTTCATGGTGTAAACCAGCGCCTCGGCGGGGACTTCGAGAAACTCATTCTCGAAGTTGGCGGTCAGCACCACAGGCCATTCTACCAGCGAGGTGACTTCTTCCAGCAACTCTTCGTCCAGGTCGGCGATGCCACCTGCGGCAGCGGCGGCTTTTGCCACGCCTTCCTTGATGATGACTTTACGACGCTCGAAGTCGGCCAGTACCTTGCCGGTCTGCTCCAGTGCCTGCAGGTAGTCGTCTGCATGAGCGAGTTCAAATGCCTGCTCACCCATGAAGCGATGACCGCGCAGGGTGCGAGCCGAGTCGACACCGAGGATGTGTGCCGGCAGCAGCTGGTCGCCCAGCAGCAGGGTCAGGGTATGTACCGGACGGATAAACTGGATGCTCTTGTCACCCCAGCGCATGGCCTTGGGGATCGGCAACCGGCTCAGCGCCTGTTCGACCATGGCGGGCAGCAGCTCGGTAGCGGCCTTGCCCTTGATATCGGCGATGTGAACCAGCCACTCGCCCTTGTCGGTTTTCAGGCGTCCGGCCTGGCTGACGTCGATACCGTTGCCCCGGGCCCAGCCCATGGCGGCCTTGGTGGGGTTGCCCTCGGCGTCGAAGGCGGCCTGTACCGCCGGGCCGCGTTTTTCCAGCTGCTTGTCGGGCTGGCTGGCGGCCAGGGCGGTGACATACACAGCCAGACGACGGGGGGCGGCATACCAGTGCACTTCTGCAAAGGGCAGATCGGCGTTGGTCAGTTCTTGCTTGAGGTTGTCGGCAAAGGCTTCGCCGAGGCTGCGCAATGCCTTCGGTGGCAGTTCTTCGGTGCCGAGTTCAACCAGAAAATTCTGTTCAGCCATGCTGGTCCCTTATCCTTCTTTTTTACACATGGGGAAGCCCAGGGCCTCGCGGGAGGCGTAGTAAGCTTCGGCGACTGCCTTGGTCAGGGTGCGGATGCGCAATATGTAACGCTGACGTTCGGTGACCGAAATCGCCTTGCGGGCATCCAGCAGGTTGAAGGCGTGGCCCGCTTTCAAGATTCGCTCGTAGGCAGGCAGGGGCAGTGGCGTTTCCAGGGCCAGCAGGTGCTGACATTCTTTCTCGCACTGTTCGAAGAAGCCGAACAGGAAGTCCACGTCCGCATGTTCGAAGTTGTAGGTAGACTGTTCCACTTCGTTCTGGTGGAAGATGTCACCATAGGTGGTTTTGCCCAGAGGACCGTCGCACCACACCAGATCGTAGACCGAGTCCACGCCCTGAATGTACATGGCCAGACGCTCCAGACCGTAGGTGATCTCGCCGGTGACCGGCTTGCATTCCAGGCCGCCCACCTGCTGGAAGTAGGTGAACTGGGTCACTTCCATGCCGTTGAGCCAGACTTCCCAGCCCAGACCCCAGGCGCCCAGGGTCGGGTTTTCCCAGTTGTCTTCCACAAAGCGGATATCATGCACCAGCGGATCCAGGCCCAGCGCTTTCAGTGAGCCCAGGTACAGTTCCTGCAGATTGTCCGGCGAGGGTTTGATCATCACCTGAAACTGATAGTAATGCTGCAACCGGTTGGGGTTTTCGCCGTAGCGGCCGTCGGTGGGGCGGCGGGAAGGCTGCACATAGGCGGTGGCCATCGGCTCCGGGCCTATGGCTCGCAGACAGGTCATGGGATGCGAGGTGCCTGCACCCACTTCCATATCCAGCGGCTGTACTATGGTGCAGCCTTGCTGGGCCCAATAATCCTGCAATGTCAGGATCAGACCCTGAAAGGTATTGATATCGAATTTTTGCATGATGTTCGCGCCTTGATATAGGTGCATTCGCAGTGTGAAACTAGGCAGACGAGTATACCTTCTGACCCGATGCGAATATAGGCTGAATTAGAGGTGGCACCATGCTGGCACGCTGTGGCTGGGTCAATGACGACCCCAGATA
>JBFGZI010000156.1:0-5559 GCA_041586855.1 Oceanisphaera sp.
TCTACTCCAGCGACCATCACATGACAGGACGTCATGTGCTGAGCGTTACATGGACGTACTTGAAGCGTGTCGGTGGAGTAGACCTTTCGTTCGACCTTTACAGGGCAGCTAAACAGATCAGTTAGTTTTACAGATTGGTATTAGACATCGGCCCTTTATCCTTCTTGATGCGACGGAGTCACCTGCTGCTGTTGTCTGCAGGTGACTCGATGTTGCCTCTGGTCCAAAAGATGGCCAAATCCCCACAGGGATGGGTATCAGTATACGCAGGAGCCGGTTTCTTCTTCTGTCAGCTTGTGCTTGCCGACATAGCCGGATGTCATGGCATAGAGTAGTGCCCGATAATTCAGTCGGAACGACAGCAGATCCCCTACCTTTATATCGTACCCCGTTACATCGAGAATAAGATGATCGCTGCTGCCGCCGAGGATGGAAATATCCGGGTCGAACGGGCTCAGATCGGCAACAGGTACGTCCTGCTCTCCCAGGGCGACGATGGCTCTGGTATGTATGCCCTTGTCTCTGAACACCGGCGTTTCACCAAAGGCGTTCTTTCCCAGAGGCCCCCTGGGCAGGGAAGGTTTGTCCTTCACTTCTATTACCTCGGCCTCGAGCCTGAAGATGTCTTCATGCATGCCCGCTATGCGTTGGCCATAGGCGGTTTCCCGGCCGAAAAACAGGGCTTCTCCCAGCCTGAGCTGGTTGATGCCGGGCGGCAGCCGGTGCTCCAGCAGCAGGGGTAACAGGCTGGAGTTGCCGCCGGAGATAATAGTCAGGGCATGACCCAGTTCGTTTTTTATCCGGGCTTTCAGGCCGGTCAGCTCCAGCATGATGTCCGCGGTCGGGATCACCCCGCCATAACAGGTGAGGTTGGTGCCGATGCCGAGCCACTCGATATGGTCTTGTTCCAGAATGAAGCGCCCCATCTCAAGAGCCTGATGGGGGCACACGCCTTCGCGCAGATCTCCCAGCTCAATCATCAGGATGACTTTATGGCGGCGGTCGTATTTTTGCGCCTCGCGTTGCAGCGCGGTTATGGTGTCCTGCTCCGATACCAGGCTGATATCGGCGTAGCGAACCACCTCGGCGACCTCATGCAGACCGGGCAGACGCAGCAGCGTGGTCTGGCAGTCGGGTGAAATCTGTTTGATGCGCCTAAGGTTCTCTATTCTCGAATCGGCGAAGGACTGGTATCCCTGCCGGATTAGCGTGCCGACGATATCGGGATCGGCGCAGGTGACCTTGGTCACCGGGATCCAGCCAACCGAATCTTTTTGCTGATGGCAGAGACGGTCCAGAAAGGCGGCATTGTCGAGAAGGCGGGATGGATCCCATACCACTCTGGGGAATTTTTTCATTTAACCCTGTTCCTGCTAGATAGCGGCGTTCGCCGGGCTTGAAATAGAAAAGAGCAGGCCGGGGCCTGCTCACGTCAATCGATACCTAAGTTGCCGGCTCCGCCGATAAGTGGAGCCGGCGAGACGAGCCTTATTGACCGGCTTTTTGCATCACACCGTAGTCATCGGCCTCGTTTTTGTTGCCGCTGCCGATGTCATCTGCGTCAGCCGTTACCTGGTCTGCGTCTTTCAGCTTCACGATGGAAAAACCGGTCAGCGCAAAGAGGATGGACAGCAGGGGTACGGCGAAGTTGAGTACCGCATAGGGGGCATATTCCAGGGCATGAACACCCAGGGTGGCCAGGATGAAGACACCGCAGGTATTCCAGGGAATGAACACCGAGGTCAGGGTGCCGCCGTCTTCCAGAGCCCGGGACAGGTTCTTGGAGTGCAGCCCCCTCTCTTTATAGGCGCTGGCAAACATTCTGGAGGGTACCACCACGGAAATATACTGCTCCGAGCAAGTGGCATTGGTCATGAAGCAGGAAGCGATGGTGGTCGGTATCAGGCTCTTGGCCGAGCGGGACTTGCTGAGGATCTTGGCGACGATGGCCTTCAGCATACCGGTGTTTTCCAGCACGCCGCCCAGCGTCATGGCGACGATGGTCATGGATACCGTATACATCATGGACTCCAGGCCACCCCGGTTGAACAGGCCGTCCACCATCTCGTTACCGGTTTCGATGCTGAAGCCGGCTTGCAGGGCGCTTACCGCGTCAGCGACAGAGCCACCCTGAATGAACACCTGGCTGAGGAAGCCCAGTGAAATACCCACGATCAGGGCCGGAAGGGCCGGCACCTTACGGGTGACCAGGACAATCACGAACACCGGGATCAGCAGCAGCCAGGGAGAGATGACAAAATTTTCCTGCAGTATGGCCATGGTGGTGGCGATGTTCTGGAATTCGCTGTCGCTGGCGCCGAAACTCAGACCCAGATACCAGTACACGGCCAGGGCGATCAGCAAGCCGGGAATGGTGGTATAGAGCATATGCTTGATATGTTCGAACAGATCGGTACCGGTCAGGCCCGCGGCCAGGTTGGTGGTGTCGGACAGGGGCGATAACTTGTCACCGAAATAGGAGCCGGAAATCACGGCGCCGGCCACCATGGGAGCGGGGATCCCCATGCTGATGCCAATACCCATGCCGGCAATACCGATGGTACCCATGGTTGACCAGGAGCTACCGATGGCGATGGAGACGACGGCACAGATCAGGGTGATGGAGACCAGGAATAAAGAAGGTGAAAGTATCTGCAGCCCGTAATAAATCATGCTGGCGACAATACCGCCACCAATCCAGGCGCCGATGGCAACACCCACCAGCATGATAATCACCACGGCCGGCAGCGCCAGTTTGATACCGCTATAGATGCTGTCTTCTATTTGTTGCCATTTGTAGCCATGTTTCCAGGCCACCAGAGCCGCGACAGTGGTGCCAAATGCGAGCGGTATATGGGGGCTGCCTTCAAAGATGACAATGGTGACCAGCATGGCACCCACCATCAGGAGAATAGGCAGCATCGCCATGCCAAAAGGTATTTTCGGTGTCTTGTTATTCATAGTCCCTCTTACTGAAAAGTGATGGTATTGCAGAGCAATATTTGGTCGTAGTTCCAGGTTAAATCCATGTAACGGGCGGGATTATTGCAAAATAATGTTTTATTGTCTTTTTTTTTAGTTATTAAATAGTGTTTTATGTTGCTGGTTGTTTATATTTAGTTATTAAGTTTGAATTTATTGTCATTGCTAACCAGTTTCATTATCCATTTATGAATAATTAATCAATTTTATCGTTGGTTCACATGCGGTGGTGCCTCTGAGGCGCGACCCGGCAACGAGGGAGGGAAGATGCCTTGGCCCGGGATGTGACTTCCACCGGATGGCTGCGTTATGCTCTCGGCCATTATTGATGACGTATGCTTATGGCTATGTTGATGGCTATTTTGATATTGGTTAACAAGGCAGGGAGTAAAGCTAATGAAACTGGCATTT
Source organism: Oceanisphaera sp. (assembly GCA_041586855.1). Lineage (GTDB taxonomy): Bacteria > Pseudomonadota > Gammaproteobacteria > Enterobacterales > Aeromonadaceae > Oceanimonas. The sequence goes on from JBFGZI010000156.1 coordinate 3,394, forward strand.
ATCGGACTGGGCGTGATGGGCTTTCCCATGGCGGGACACCTGCAACAGGCCGGTCATGAGGTCTGTGTCTATAACCGCAATGCGGACAAGGCGGCCGACTGGGTGTCTCGACATGGCGGCACCAGTGCGGCGACACCGGCACTGGCGGCCAACGACGCCGACATGGTGATGCTGTGCGTCGGCAACGACGACGACGTGCGCTCCGTGGTCTATGGCGAGGAGGGTGTGCTGGCGGGCATCAAGCCGGGCGCGCTGTTGGTGGATCACACCACCACGTCAGCCTTGCTGGCCGAAGAGCTGGCGGTGGCGGCGAGTAAAGCCAACGCACGCTTTATCGATGCGCCGGTGTCCGGCGGTCAGCTGGGGGCGGAAAACGGCGCCCTGACGGTGATGGTTGGCGGCGTCGAGGCCGATGTGGCCGAAGCCACGCCTGTGCTGGCCGCCTACGGCAAAAAAGTGACCCGACTGGGCCCGGTGGGTGCCGGCCAGCGCTGCAAGATGGTGAACCAGATCTGCGTGATCGGCGCGGTACAGGGTATCGCCGAAGGCCTGATGATTGCCAAAAAGGCCGGGCTGGACATCCCCACCCTGATCGAAGTGCTGGCCGGTGGTGCTGCCCAGAGCTGGCAGCTGCAGAACCGGGCCCAGACCATGGCGGAAGGCCAGTTCGATTTCGGTTTTGCCGCCCAGTGGATGCACAAGGATCTGGGTATTTGTCTGGATGAAGCCGAACAGCAGGGATTGACCCTGCCGCTGACCGAGCACGTGCACAAGGTATATGAAAAGCTGCTGGCCGACGGCTTTGGTCGCTGTGACTCTACCGTGGTGATCAAGAGTCTGGAATCCTGAAGCCGCTACAAGGCTGGCGGTCGTGAAGGTGGTCGGCTATGCTGTTTCGGCTGTGGCCTTGAGCTACAGGCACTTTTCCTTGCGGTTATGTGATATTTTCCGCAGTTTCAGCACAAAACAACGGCACTTGATATTTGGCATCAAGACAAAGGCTTTGCTTGAGCCTTAAATTTGAATACAGTGGGCAACCACTTAATGCCAAGTGAGAAAGGATCCCCTATGAATAAGACTCAGCTTGTCGATGCAATCGCCGCCAAAGCAGATCTGAGCAAGGCTCAGGCCAAGGCAGCCCTGGAAGAAGTACTCAACGGTATTACCCAAAGCCTGAAAGAAGGTGATCCGGTGCAACTGGTCGGTTTCGGTACTTTCAAGGTAAATCACCGGGCCGCCCGTACCGGCCGCAACCCTCAGACTGGCAATGAAATCCAGATTGCTGCGGCTAATGTGCCCGCCTTCGTGGCTGGCAAGGCGCTGAAAGACGCCATCAAGTAACCGCTTCCAAACCCGGCTTTCGCCGGGTTTTTTTTCCTCCGTACTTGCTCCTTTAATCCTTAGGTTGTTATAACTGACACAGGTTATAAGTTAACCCAGTCTGTTCCCGTCTCAGGGAGGCTATGATGGAAGTGAACGCGATTCGACAGGTGGCAACGCCATGGGCCGGCGCCCGGGGCCTGGCCAAGGGGCTGATGCTGACCGAGCTGCATCAGGATGTATGGAATGGCCAGCTGGTGCTGTCGATGGGCATGCCCACCGACATCGATAGCCCGCCTCGGATAATCTACCAGCTGGTATTTGATCATCTGTTCGGCTATCAGGTGCTGGAAGGGGCCGATGTACTGGATTTTATGGATGACGATGAAACCGATATCGACAGCCAGATCCAGCTGATTACCCCCTCCCGTTTTCTGACCTGGTTCCACCAGCAAAGCCAGGGCACTCATCTGGATGAGGACATTCAGCATTACCGTATTGCAAGCTGGGATTATTGTGTCGATGTACTGACGGCCCAGGCGCCGAAGGTACAGCGTAAAGCAGGAGTGATATGAACGGATTTATTCTGGTTGCTCACGGCAGTCGCCGGGCGGCGGCCAACGAGGAAATAGCGGCCTTTGCCCAAAGCCTGACCACCACCATAGCCGGAAATTTCGAGCTGATGGGGCACGCTTACTGGGAACTGGCCGAGCCGAGCCTGGAGCAGGCCATCGACCAGCAGGTGGCCGCCGGGGCCACAGACATCAGGCTGTTCCCCTATTTTCTGGCCGAGGGCAAGCATGTGGTCAAGGATCTTCCTTCGGTACTGGTGCAGAAGCGGGAGCA
>JBFGZI010000157.1:0-5552 GCA_041586855.1 Oceanisphaera sp.
CTTCGGCAGAAGAGCCGGAGCCACCGTGGAACACGAAGTTCAGTGACTTGGCCGGCAGACCGAATTTTTCGGACACGTACTTCTGGGAGTTATCCAGGATCTTCGGCGTCAGTTTGACGTTACCCGGTTTGTATACGCCGTGCACATTACCGAAGGAAGCGGCAATGGTGAACTTGTCACTGATGGCGCTCAGTTTCTCGTAGGCATAGGCCACGTCTTCCGGCTGGGTATAAAGCAGCGAGCTGTCCATGCCGGTATTGTCGACGCCGTCTTCTTCACCGCCGGTGCAGCCCAGTTCGATTTCCAGGGTCATGCCGATTTTGCTCATGCGCGCCAGGTACCGGCCGCAGATCTCGATGTTTTCTTCCAGGCTCTCTTCGGACAGGTCGATCATGTGCGAGCTGAACAGCGGCTTGCCGGTTTCGGCAAAGTGCTTTTCACCGGCCTCGAGCAGGCCGTCAATCCAGGGCAGCAACTTCTTGGCCGCATGATCGGTATGCAGTATCACCGGCACCCCGTAGGCTTCGGCCAGTGCATGCACATGACGGGCACCGGAAATGGCGCCCAGAATGGCGGCCTGGTGACCTTCCAGCTTCAGCCCCTTGCCGGCGAAGAAGGCGGCACCACCGTTGGAAAACTGGATGATCACAGGTGCCTTGACTCTGGCAGCCGCTTCCAGCACGACGTTAACGGAATCGGTGCCCACCACGTTTACCGCCGGCAGCGCGAATTCATTTTCCTTGGCGATGGCAAATATTTTCTGCATATCGTCGCCGCTGACTACACCCGGCTTGACCACATCTAGAATTTTCTGGGACATTATCTTGCTCCTGTAGGAAAAGCAGTCGGCCGGCAACCGGTGCCAGCCGATTTTGATCAGTAATAGGGGTCAGCCCTTGGCTCTCTGCTCGAGCATGGCCACCGCCGGCAGGGTCTTGCCTTCCACAAACTCCAGGAAGGCACCACCACCGGTGGAAATATAGGAAATCTTGTCCTTGATACCGAACAGGTCGATAGCTGCCAGGGTATCGCCCCCCCCGGCGATGGAGAAGGCGTCGCTTTCGGCGATGGCCCTGGCCACTATGTCGGTGCCGCGACGGAAGTTTTCAAACTCGAACACGCCCACGGGGCCATTCCAGATGATGGTCTTGGCATTTTTCAGGATCTCGGCCAGCTGCTCGGCAGAGGCGTCACCCAGGTCGAGGATCTGCTCGTTGTCGGTCACTTCGGACACATCCTTGAGGGTGGCCGCTGCGGTGTCCGAAAACTCGGTCGCGGTGCGCACATCGGTGGGCAGCGGAATATCACACTTGGCCATCAGACGCTTCGCTTCCGGGATCAGGTCCGCCTCATGGAGAGACTTACCCACGTTGTGGCCGGCGGCGGCGACGAAGGTATTGGAAATACCACCACCCACCACCAGCTGATCGGCGATGCCGGACAGGGATTCCAGCACCGTCAGCTTGGTGGAGACCTTGGAGCCACCTACTACCGCCACCAGCGGACGGGCCGGGTTATCCAGTGCCTTGGCCAGGGCTTCCAGCTCGGCGGACAACAGGGGGCCTGCGCAGGCAACGGGCGCAAATTTGGCTACGCCATGAGTGGAAGCCTGGGCCCGGTGGGCGGTGCCGAAAGCATCCATCACGAACACATCACAGAGGGCGGCATACTGGCGAGACAGCGCCTCGTCGTCTTTTTTCTCGCCTTTGTTGAAGCGCACGTTTTCCAGCACCACCAATTCGTTGGCGGCCGGCTCCACCCCGTGCAGATAATCCCTGGCCAGGCGTACCGGCACAGACAGCGCCTGCTGCAGGTAATCCACCACCGGCTGCAGAGAGAACTCGTCGGCGTATTCGCCTTCGGTGGGGCGGCCGAGGTGAGAGGTCACCATCACCCGGGCCCCCTGAGCCAGCGCCGCTTTGATGGTTGGCAGTGAGGCCAGGATACGGGCGTCAGAGCTGACCTTACCGTTTTTAACCGGCACGTTCAGATCGGCGCGGATCAGCACCCGCTTACCAGACAAGTCGAGTTCGTTCATTTTGATGACAGACATTAGGCGTCCTCTATATTGCGTATTAGTGTTGTTTAATTTGTATCGACCGGCTTCAGCCAGGCCAGACTGGTATCCAGCATCCGATTGGCAAAGCCCCATTCGTTGTCGCACCACATCAGCATCTTGATCAGGTTGGCATCACTGACCCGGGTCTGGGTGCCATCGATGATGGAAGAATGGGGATCATGATTGAAGTCCACCGAAACCAGCGGCGCTTCGGTATAGCCGAGAATGCCCTTGAGCGGCCCGGCGGCTGCTTCACACAGCACCCGATTGACCGCCTCGACCGTGGCCTTGCTTTCCACTATCACGCTCAAATCCATGGCGGTCACGTTGATGGTGGGCACTCGCACCGAAATAGCCTCGAATTTGCCGGCAAAATGCGGAAGTATGCGCTCAACGCCCTTGGCCAGCTTGGTATCCACAGGAATGATGGACTGGCTGGCGGCCCGGGTCCGGCGCAGATCGGGATGATAGGCATCGATCACCTGCTGATCATTCATCGCCGAATGAATGGTGGTAATGTTGCCACATTTGATATTGAACACCCGGTGCAGGGTCTCGATCACCGGTACCACGCAGTTGGTGGTACAGGAGGCGTTGGAGACGATGGTCTCGTCGCCGGTCAATTGCTGGTGATTGACCCCATAGACGATGGTGGCGTCCAGATCGTTGTCGCCCGGATGGGAAAACAACACCTTTTTGGCGCCGGCCTTCAGATGCAGGCCCGCATCGGCCCGGCTGGACAAGACGCCGGTACATTCCAGCACCAGATCGACGCCCAGCTCGGCCCAGGGCAGCCTGGCCGGGTCGGGCTCATGACATAAGCGGATGATATCGTCTTCAATTTCAAAGGCGCCCGGCAACAGCGTCACCTCCCGACCGAAACGTCCGTGGCTGGAGTCATAACGGGTCAGGTGAGCCATGGCCTCTGGCTCGGCCAGTTCGTTGATGGCGACAATCTTCATATACCGGTGCAGATCACGTTCGTAAAACGCCCGTAATACACTGCGTCCGATACGGCCGTAGCCGTTAATGGCGACTCGAATCATTTACTCTTGTTCCTGTGGGCATAAAGGCGGCACCGGGTATTTCCCTTCCGGTGCAAAAGTCAGGCACAAGTCTAACGGGGATTCAAACCAAGGGGAATGGCTGGAGAAGTGATGGAGCCCTAAAAAGGAAAACCCCGGCAGCCCTGGCTGCCGGGGGAGTCATCAAAACAGGGGGAATCAAACACCTTCCAGCTCGATTTCTCGCTGGTCGGCCTGAGCAGGGTCACCGGCTTGATGCTGTAACCAGCGCAGCAACTGCGCCGGATAACAATCATCCGCCGCCGACATGCAAAGCGGTAACGACAGGTGGGGGGGCATCATCTGCGGCACATAATCCATGATCTTGTCCTCGCTGGTGAAACAAACCTCAAGTTGACCGTTACAAATTAACATCTCATATTGACGGTTTTATGACTGTATAACATTCCATCTGCTTATGCGACCCGACTCAGTGCGGCACCAGCACCGGTTCTTCCACCTCTGTCCCGGACGGGGTTGCGGGTTCGGGTTCGGGCAAGTCCAGTTCCATCTGGCCGGCCTGCGCTTCGGCGATTTCCTCGGCTTCCATATGCGGAAACACCTCTTCCATCGGCACTTCCACAAACTCTTCGTTTCGAGGATCCAGTTCGACAATGATACCGGCCGAGTCCGCCGGGGTATGGATATAGTGGGCCTGCTCCAGCACCGGCACCGAGGTGCTGCGCCATTGCCAGATCCAGCTATAGGTTCCCAGCAGCAGCGCCACGCCGGCACAACCGTAATACAGTCCCTGCGACCCCAGCCAGGTCATCATGCTGGAGCTGAACATAGGCCCCAGCGTGCTACCCAGACCGTAACTCAGCAGCAGGGTAGTACTGGCCGCCACTATATGGTGAGCCTCCATGCGGTCGTTGGTAATGGCCACCGCTACCGGATAGATAGCCGCCACCATGCCCATATAGAGTGAGGAAAAACCAATCAGAAACCACAGGTTCAGGTGACCCATAAACACCACCCCCAGGGCGCTGCCGACAATCAGAGCATTGAGCCAGACCATGATTTTGCTACGGTCGAGCCGGTCACATAACCGGCCCAGCGGCCAGGCAAATAGAATAAAGGTAAATACCGAGGCCGCCATGAAATAAGACAGCTGGTCCACCGGCAGGCCAACCTCGATGGCATAAACCGGTGCCATCGAATAGAAGCTGCTGATCAAGATACCACTGCACAAGGCTGCCAGCAGCCCCACAGGCGCATCCTTGATAATGGCTTTAACACTGATACGCTCGCTGTGCTCTATAGTCGGAGCCTCCACCCGACTCAGCGACAGTGGCACCAGCGCCGCGGTCAATACTATGGCGCCCAGAGTAAAGGGCACAAAGGCCGCCGGATCGGTCAGGCCAATCAGCAACTGACCGGCGGTTGCCGCCAGATAGGTACAAATCTGATAGGTAAAAAACAACGTCGCCCTGTGTTCATTGGTGGCCACGGCACTGAACCAGCTTTCAATCACCACAAAACTGCCGGCGACCGCGATGCCCGCAAGGGCGCGCAACAGCGCCCAGATCCAGATACTGTCGGTGAGCGGAAAAATCAGGGTGGAGCTGGCCAGGAAGGCACTGAACACGGCAAAAGCTCGAATGTGCCCCACGCGCTTGATCACCCGGGGGCCATACAGGGAGCCGAGCACAAAGCCCACCGAGTAACACACCATGATGCTGCCGATCAGCGTCGGCTCAACCCCTCTGAGCCCCAGGTTTACCCCGAGCAGGGTCATGACGAAGGTGTTCCCCCCCATCAAGAGGAAGACACTGAAAATCAGGGCAGAAAGAGAGATAACCAGACGTTTTATCATGAACGACCGCTGTGTGAATAACTGAGTGAGATGGCCGTCAGATTGACAGGAAACCCGGATGGTTAACAGCCCGGATACGCTTTTTTATCCGGCTTTGATCACGATTATCAGACTTGATTTCATCCGTTTAATTAATAGCCGGTTAGACCAATCACATCAAGTATCTGATCAGATATTGGATTGGATCGCCAGAGGCAACACAGTCGCCTCCCACGACACGCCACTGGTAAATGACACTCACCATTGCAGCCTACTGCGAACATTCACTGGATGTTCGGTCAGGCTCAACTGTTCGTCACGGCGAGACAAGCTCGCCCCCTGAGGGCTCGGGAAATACCGTCGGACCGCCAGGGATGGCGGGAATGCCGGAACGGCAGGAGCATTTTCCTGCCTTGGCATTTCACGGTCGTGGTAGTCGAACTCTGTTTCCTCTTCTCAAGCATAGAGTTATCTGTAGACGGCGCTAACAGGCAACTCCGGTGCATCAAGGAGGACAAAGGGATCTGCTCAGCCGACCATCCGCGCCACGGATGGCGCGGCTGAGCCTCCAGGGAGGGATTCACGGCGAGTCGGGGGAGCGGGCCCTTTGTTCGACTTTTACACAAAAATGGAA
>JBFGZI010000158.1:0-5513 GCA_041586855.1 Oceanisphaera sp.
GGCTGACCGGCAGCAGATGGGTGTCCTTTTTCGTTTGGACCGGCAGAAGATGGGTGTCCTCCCTCGATTTCGAATGGGTGTCCTTTCTTGTTGTTCTTGTTGACGAGCCACCGCTCTTTACGGCCTTTGGCCTGCACCGGCATGAAGGGCAGCGGGTTATCGGCGCCCTCGCGGAACAGGAAGGCGCCCTTGCCGCCGTCACGCTGTTCGGCCAGCTCGAAGATCCGGTTGACCGCAGTCACCATGGCGGTAGCCGAGCGAAAGTTGGTGTCCAGGCTGTCGTGACGACCGCGGGTGGCCTGCCGTGCGCTCAGATAAGTATGAATATCGGCGCCGCGGAAGGCGTAAATCGCCTGCTTGGGGTCGCCTATCAGGAAAAGGCCGCTGCTGTTGTGGTTCTCGGCCAGCCGATAGATGCGGTCGAAAATGCGGTACTGCAGCGGGTCCGTGTCCTGAAACTCATCGATCAGCGCCACCGGAAACTGGCCCCGTATCACCTCGGCCAGCCGGTCGCCGTTGTCTCCCTGCAGGGCGTCGTCCAGCCGGGACAGCATGTCGTCGAAGCCCATCTCGGCCCGCCGGCGCTTTTCTTCGTCGAAACGCCGGCTCACCCAGGCGGCCGCATGACGGCGGGGGGCTTCTAAAGGTGCGGACAAGGCTTCGAGTTGGGCCGGAAGTGTAACCATGGCGTCCAGCGCCGGATGCACCGGCGGCTCGCCGACTTTCCAGGCTTCAAACAGACCTTCGGGTGTCAGCCGCTCATAGCCTTTCCCAATATCCAGCACTGTTTCGTCACTACCAGCCCAGTGACGCAGCTTGTCGAACCAGGACTTGATATAGCGCGCCTGCAGTTTTTTACCATCCACCTGCTTGGCAGTGATAGCCGTCATCAACTCGGCTTCCAGTTCATCGGCCCAGGCCGCCCAAGGCGCTTTGAGTTTGGCCCAGGCGCGAGCTCTTTCTTGCAATTGCTCGTCGAGCACCTCGGACAGGGGCTCGATCGCCTCTCCCGACTCCTGCAACAGAGGACGAAGTTCACCGAGCAGGGTGTCCGGCGTTTTCCAGTGACTGATCACCCAGTCCAGCGCCTCGCCCGCCAGCGGGTAGCACTGCTGACGCCAGTAATCGCGCACCACCAGCGCCAGCAGCTCGCTATGATCGGTCTGCAGGGTCTGGGTAAAGAGGCTGCCGCTGTCGAAGGCGTGCTCGCGCAGCATGCGCTGGCACCAGCCATGAATGGTGGACACCGCCGCCTCGTCCATCCACTGGGCGGCGATGTCGAGCCGCCGGGCGCAGGCCGGCCACTGTTCGGAGTCGAAGTCGGCCTTGAGTTGCTCCAGCAGCTCATCGCCCTCTGCTTCGCCGCGAAACACCAGCGCCGCCTCCACCAGCCGGGCACGAATGCGGTCGCGCAGCTCGCGGGTGGCGGCATCGGTAAAGGTCACCACCAGGATCTCCGGCGGCAGCAGTTCGCGCTCGAAGCCGGCATCACCGCCGTGGCCCAGCACCAGCCGCAGATAGAGCGCCGAAATAGTAAAGGTTTTGCCGGTGCCGGCGCTGGCCTCGATCAGTCGGCTGCCGTGCAGCACAAACCGCAGTGCCAGCGGGCGGGATGAAAGTGCGCTCATTGGTCTGTCTCCAGCGATTCGGGTTGATGGTCCAGCAGGGGCTGATAGAGCCGCGCACTCCAGTCGGCGAAATCGCCGCTGGCGCTCAGCGTCGCAAAGGTCGGGTACTGGCGGGACAGGGCGGCATTTTGCCGGCATTCCCCGGCAAACTGATAATCGTCACCTTCGTAGGCTTTGCGGGCCTTTTCCTCGTCCTGCTGTTCGAGCCAGACCATGGCGGTGTTCAACGCCACCGGCAGCGGCGCCTCCAGCCCGAGTCGCCAGGCTTCCAGCCAGCCCTGCAGAATGCGCTCGGCGTGACGCCGGGGCAACGGCAGGAACAACAGGGTTTCGTCTTCTCCCACCAGCAGGGTGGTCAGCTCGATGCCGACGGCGGCCGCCGCCACCTGGGTCACGAAGGGCCGCAGCAGCCGATGCCATTTGAAGGTTTTCTTGTTCAGCAGCGTGCCCGGTTGCAGCTCGATGCGCGCCAGCCGTTCGCCGGCCTGATGCAGGCCACCCAGCCAGCCTTCCAGCTCTATGCCCCCATGGACAAACCGCAGCGGCAAGGGGGATTCCAGCGGCGTCGGCCATTGCCGGCACACCGCCTGATAGCGCTGCAGCTGCTCGGGTAAGGGCGCCAGTAACTGTGCCTTCTGTCGTTCGCCGAAGCCGGCCAGTGGCAGCAGGCCCTGGCCTTCCAGTCGGCGGGCCTCCAAGGCCAGGGCCTGCTCAGGAGCCTCGGCTGACTGGCTGGCCAGCTCCAGCAGTTGCCGTTTCAGCTGATAAAGCTGCAGACCATCGAGGCCGAAGGGCTCTTCGTCCAGCTGGGGCGGGGTTTCTTCATCCAGATAGACCTTGAGCCGCTGGGTAAAGAAGTGCCCCACAGGGTCACGCAGAAAGTGCTGCAGCCGATCCAGCGGCTGCGCCTCGTCGAACTCCAGCGGCGGCAGGGCGGCCTCGTGCCGTGGCATCTGGCTGCGGTGCAGACCGGCCCATTCCCGGGCGTAACTGAACAGGGGCCCCTCGCCGCCGAAATAGGCCTTGCTGAAGGGCTGAAGCGGGTGTTCCGTGGTGATGGCGGCCAGAAGCTCGCGGCCGTTGTCCATGCGCCAGCCGCCGGCCAGGTGATCCCGCAGCTGGCCCACCAGCACCGAGGGCGGCCGCTCGCTGTTGTCGCGAATGCTGCGCCCCACCCAGCTGATATAAAGCCGTTCGCGGGCCGATAGCAGGGCCTCCAGCAGCAGATAGCGATCGTCTTCCCGCCGGGAACGGTCCCCGGGCCGGTAATCCCCCGCCATCAGATCGAAGTCGAGCGGGGTCACGCTGCGCGGATAGTCACCGTCATTCATGCCCAGCAGGCAGACCAGGCGAAAGGGAATGGCCCGCATCGGCATCAGGGTACAGAAGTTAACCGCCCCGGCCAGAAAGCGCTGGCTGAGCGAGCCCTGATCCAGGGCCCCCAGCCAGGCCTCGCGCACCACATTGAGCGGCAGCGGCTCCTCGAGTTCGACCCCGGTGCAGAGCTCCTGCCAGTTTTCCAGCGCCTCGGTCAGGCCCGCCAGCAACGCCTGATCCCGGTCGTTGGCGGGCAGAAAACACGACTCCAGCAAATCATGCAATACCCGCCCCCACTCTGCAGGCAGACGAGGCCGAGACAACTGTTTATGCAGGACATCCACAGTATCCAGCAACCTGATCAGGGGACCTATCAGCGCCGCGTCCAGGCCGCCGATTTCGTCATAGGGCTCTATGCCCTGACAGGCATCCCCCGAACCCACCGCGTAACCGAGCAGCATGCGGCGCAGGCCAAAGCGCCATGTGTTCTGCTCCAGATCCGCCGGCAATCCCAGGGCCGCACGGCGCCCTGCATCCAGTCCCCAGCGTACCCCGGCACCTTCAATCCAGCGATGCAGGGTGGGCACATCCTGTTCATTAATGCCGAAGCGATCGCGCAGGGCCGGCACTTCCAGCAAGTCCAGAATTTCGCTCACCGTCTGACGGTTGTCCGGCAGGCGCAACAAGTGTTCGAGAGCTATCAACAAGGGTTCCGTGCCCCGGCTGCCCTGATCCGCCAGGGTAAAGGGAACGTAGCGGTCATCTTCCCGGCCGTACTGGCCGAACACCGCCTGGATATGAGGGGCGTAGACGTTGACGTCCGGCACCATGACGATGATGTCCCGCGGGCGCAGACTGGCATCGGTGCTGAAATACTCCAGCAGCTGATCGTGCAGTATTTCCACCTCACGCTGGGCACTGTGGGCCACATGGAAGCGAATGGAAGCGGTACTCTCAATCAGCGGCGGCCACTGCTCGCGGGTTTCCGCCAGCGGCCGCAGGTTGAGCATGTCGTCCTGCAGCTGGCCGAGCAGATGACTAACATCCCCTTCACCGAACAGATCGATGCGGCTGCCGACGGCGTCGAAGCGGGCACGATAGTGCTCGGGATCGTCGACGCTGTCGAGCAGGTTGATGTAGTCCCGCCCCTGCTTGCCCCAGGCCGCCAGCAGTGGGTGGGCATGTTGATGCAGATCGCTGTCGGTCAGCTCAAGTGGCTGTCCCGGCTTGCGGGCATGGCGGCGGTAGCGGTGCCTGAGCAAGTCCTGATCCGGCACTATGTCGCCCCAGTGATGCTGGCAGGGGTTGTGCACGCACAGCAGTACCTGGGTGAAACGCGCCAGTGCCGCCAGCGCCTCCAGGGTCTGGGCCGGCAGCGAGGAAATACCGAACACAATTACCCGGCGCGGCAGGCCGGCCGGGCGCTCCTCGCATTCACGCAGATGCTCGACAAAACGCGGATGCACCCCGGCCCGGCTGCCAGCCAGCTGTTCGTGGCCTACATCCTCCAGCAATGCCCGCCACAGCGCCGGCTGCCACAGCACCGCCTCATCCAGCGGCACCGCCCCCCGGCGGGCACTGATGATCCGATCCCGTCCTGCAGCCCATTCCGCCAGCCAGTCGGCTCTGTATACCTGATACTGATCGAACAAGTCCGCCAGCCGCTCGGCCAGCTGATAGCGCTTGCGACAGTCGTCATCCTGCTGCAGAAAACGGTGCAACGGCGCAAAGCGCTCATCGGCCAGCAGCTCGGGCAACAACCGCATCAGCCGCCAGGTCAGCGGCGCCTTGTCGAGCGGCGACTGCAGCGGAATGCTGTGACTGCCCAGTACAGAGCGGTAGGTTTGCCACAGAAAACGCGCCGGCAGATCCACCTGCATGGCCGCGGCAATACCGCCGCTGCGGTGCTCGGCCAGCGCCAGCTTCAGCCACTGGGCAATGCCGTTGCTCTGCACCAGTATCACCTCGTTTTCCAGCGGTGCCAACGGGTTACGCCGCATCCAGGCCACCGCCAACTCTCGCAGTTCCTCCAGCTGGTTGCCGTGCACCACCATCAGCCCCGGCGTCAGCGCATCATCATTCTGCATTCGAATTCCTTGTTATGATCCCGCACCGCCCATGATAATGCCAAATCCCCCCGGTTAGGACACCCACTTTATTCCCATCACTTAGACCACTTGGAGACCACTTGGGACACCCACTTTTGATGCTTCAGCTTATTGATGGGATCAGTGGTAGTTATACCAATCCCAGTAATGATCTGGTCATATTGAGGCCCCCAGACCAGAGGCAACACAGCCGCCTTCCTCGACACGCCATAAACCCTCCCTAGGGCTCGGAAATGCCCTGGCATTTCACGGTCGTGGGAGCCGTTCTCTGTTGCCTCTTCTGGAATACCGAGTGGTCCGCAGGCAGCGCTAACAGGCGACGCCGGAGCATCAAGGAGGGCAAAGGGATCTGCTCCACCGACCATCACATGACAGGGACGTCATGTGCTGAGCGTCACAAGGAGGTGCTTGAGCGAGTCGGTGGAGCGGGCCCTTTGTCCGGGATGGGTATGACAGTCAA
>JBFGZI010000159.1:0-5505 GCA_041586855.1 Oceanisphaera sp.
CCCGAGCGGCTGCCGGCCGAGGCGGTGGCCCGAATCATGGTGTTCAAGGTGGACGAACAGACCAGTGTCGCCCTGGTGCTGGACAACAGGGATCTGGTGCAGGCGAATTATCCGCTGGGCCATGTGAGTGATGCCGGGTTCGGGTCTTGAGCAGCATCCGCTGCTTCCCTGGCTGGCGCTGCAGCATACCAGTGGTATAGGGCCGGTCCGGGCCATCCGGTTACATACCAAACTCGGTGAGCAGTGGTACCGCTCCGGGCAGCTGGCCGTCAGCGGCCTGAGCGAAGATCAGCTGGAGCAGCTGCAGACCGCTCATGTTTCTATACTGGAGCCATTGCTGGAATGGCAGCAGCAGGCGTCAAATCGCCATATTTTGTCGTGGGATGACGTGGCATATCCCGAACAGCTCAAGGCGGTCTCTGGAGCGCCGCTGCTGCTGTTTGTGGAAGGAGAGCTCTCGACCTTGCCGCTGCCACAAATTGCGGTGGTCGGCAGCCGTCATCCCTCCTATGTGGGCAGAGAAAATGCCAAAATACTGATCCCTCCGCTAGTGGAGGCGGGGGCTGTTATTACTTCCGGGCTGGCGATAGGGATCGATGGGCTCAGTCACAGAGCTGCGCTGGACAGCGGAGGCCCTACCCTGGCGGTGCTGGGGTCGGGGCTGGATCGGTGTTATCCCAAACGGCATCGAGGACTGGCTGATGAAATGATCGACACAGGGGGCGCGCTGCTGTCCGAACTCTATCCCTGGGTAGGGCCGCTGGCGCATCATTTTCCTCGCCGTAATCGCATTATCAGTGGCTTGAGTCTGGGGGTGCTGGTGGTTGAGGCCGCCGAGCGCAGCGGCTCTCTGATCACTGCCCGTTACGCCATGGAGCAGGGACGGGAAGTCTTTGCCATTCCCGGTGCTCGGCAAAATCCGCAGGCCGGTGGCTGTAATCGACTGATCCAGCAAGGCGCCAAGCTGGTGTCCGAGGCCAACGATATTCTTGAAGAGCTGGTGGCATTTTCGGTGGCGGCGATCAAAGTTCGGCCACCTGTGCAAGAGGAATTATTGCCTTATCCGGAGTTGTTGGATAACGTAGGTTTAGAGACAACGGCAGTGGATTTGATTGCGTCCCGTTGTCAGCAGCCGGTGCAGGAGGTACTTACCCGGTTGGTCGAGCTGGAATTGGCTGGCTGGGTGGAGGCTGTACCCGGGGGTTATGTCAGAGCGAAGAGGGGCTGATCATGTTCGATGTACTTATGTACTTGTTCGAAACCTACATCCATACCGATGTAGATGCCATGGTGGAACAGGATGCTCTCGCCGATGAATTAACCCAGGCGGGTTTCCACAAGGAAGAGATCCTCAAGGCGCTGGCCTGGCTGGAACGCCTTGCCGAATTGCAGGAAGCGGAAGCGGCGCCGACATGGGCTAGGTCCGCACCTGATTCATTCCGTATCTACACGCAGGAAGAGCTGTACAAGATCGACGCCGAAGGGCGTGGTTTTCTGTTGTTCCTCGAGCAGATCAAGGTGTTGAATGCCGAAACCAGGGAGATTGTCGTCGATCGGCTGATGGAGCTGGATCCGCCGGAAATAGAGCTGGATGACCTCAAGTGGGTGGTTATGATGGTGCTGTTCAATGTGCCCGGCAGCGAATCGGCCTATCAGCAGCTGGAAGAGCTGATTTTCGAACAGCCGGAAGGGGCGGTTCACTGAAGGCGGCCGCGCTGTTAGAATTCGCTTAATGAATTCGGAGGCGCGGTATGTCGAAAATCGATTCCAGTCTGTTTAATACCCAGGATCATGGTCCTGATTGGGGCCATGATCCTTGCCCCCGGTGCGGCGGTACTCTGGAGTTGCGCCATGGCAAACATGGTGCCTTTGTCGGCTGTGCGTCCTACCCTGCCTGCGATTATCTGCGTCCGCTCAAGGTCATAGAACATGATCAGGATGTGGAGAAAGTGCTGGAAGGCAGCCAGTGCCCGCTATGCAGTTATCCTCTTGCCATCAAGAAAGGCCGCTATGGCCTCTTCATCGGTTGTACTCATTATCCCGCCTGTCACCATGTGGCCGACATCAACGATCAGGGCCAGACAGACCCAAAGTGCCCGGTCTGCAGCAAAGGTCAGCTGGTGGCAAGAACTTCCCGCTATGGCAAGCGTTTCTATGCCTGCAATCATTACCCGGCCTGTCGCTATGTGATTAATGAGCGGCCGGTGGCCGAGTCGTGCCCCGAGTGCGGTTTCGGCATTTTGACCGAGCGTAAGGGCGGACTGCATTGCCCCAACAAGGGCTGTGGCTACCAGCGTTGAGTCGTTTTACGAAGGGAGTTGTCAGTTAATGAACCCGCAAGCAATGAAGGTCGCGCTCGAGCAATTGCGCCAGGGCGGTATCATCGGTTATGCCACCGAGGCGGTATTTGGCCTGGGCTGCGATCCCGATAATGGGGGCGCCGTACGGCGGTTGCTCGAGATAAAACAGCGGCCGATAGAGAAGGGACTGGTGTTGATTGCCGCCGATTTCAGCCAGTTGTTGCCCTATCTGGATCTGGCGACACTGCCGCCGGGGCGGCTCGAGGTGATGCTGAACAGCTGGCCGGGTCCCTATACCTGGATTATTCCAGCTCGACCCGAGGTGCCGACCTGGCTCAAGGGGCGGTTCAGTTCGCTGGCGGTCAGGGTAACGGCGCATCGGCAGGTTCACGATTTGTGCCTGGCCTTTGGTAAGCCGCTGGTCTCTACCAGCGCCAATAAAACCGGAGAGCCGCCGGCGAGAACCGAGCAACAGCTGGCGGAGTTAATGGGAGCCGCGCTCGACTATATCCTGCCCGGGCAGACGGATGGGCGCACCAATCCATCACTGATCCGGGATGGCATTACCGGCGCCGTGGTGCGCCCGGCCTGACGATTACAATTTAGAAGGAAAAGACATGAGCGGTAAACCGGATATTACGGCCGTCAAAGCATTTCTGCTGCAGTTACAGGATGATATTTGCACTCGGCTGGAGCAGGCGGACGGCACCGGTCGCTTCGAGCAAGACAGCTGGACGCGAGAAGAAGGCGGCGGTGGCCGTAGCCGGGTCTTGCGCAACGGTCGCGTGATCGAGCAGGGAGGTGTCAACTTTTCCCATGTTCATGGTGACGCCATGCCCGCCTCGGCCACGGCGCACCGGCCCGAGCTGGCCGGCCGCTCCTTCGAGGCGATGGGCGTCTCATTGGTCATCCACCCGCATAATCCTCATGTTCCGACCAGTCATGCCAACGTGCGTTTCTTTATTGCCGAAAAAGAAGGTGCCGATCCGGTGTGGTGGTTTGGTGGGGGTTTCGACCTGACGCCGTTTTATCCTGTCGAAGAGGACTGCCGGCACTGGCACCAGGTATCCCGGGATCTGTGCGCGCCTTTCGGTGAGCAGGTGTATCCGGAATACAAGGCCTGGTGCGATCGCTATTTTTATCTCAAGCACAGAGATGAAACCCGAGGCGTGGGCGGACTCTTCTTCGATGATCTGAATCAGTGGCCCTTCGAGCGGTGTTTCGACTTCATGCAGGCCGTCGGCCGAGGCTATCTCGACGCCTATCTCCCTATTATCGAGCGGCGTAAAGACACCGCTTACGGCGAAACCGAGCGGCAATTCCAGCTCTATCGTCGAGGCCGTTACGTGGAGTTCAATCTGGTGTATGACAGGGGCACGCTGTTTGGCTTGCAAACCGGGGGCAGAACCGAGTCCATCCTGATGTCGATGCCCCCGCTGGCGCGCTGGGAATATAACTGGCAACCGGAGCCGGGCTCGGCAGAGGCCCGGCTCAATGACTTCCTGATACCGAGAAACTGGTTTTAATCACCGGCGACCTGGGGGCCAAACAGGGTGACCACCTGATCGATCAGACCCTGGCGTTCCCCACCCGGCAGATAGGCCGCATAGACTTCCCGCTTGATTGAGGGAGTATCGTCCACGATGAACAGCTGTTCCTGCTGCTGGTAGTTGCTGATCATGGAGCTGGGCAGAAAGGTGCTGCCGCCATGGTGCAGCAGGTATTCCAGTGCAATCCGTACCGAGCCGGTATGAAGCAGGGGCGGGGTCGCGGTATTGAACAGCTTGGCATGCTGGGTATTGAAGGAGGTGCCCCAGTCGATACGAATATAATCCTGAGCCATGGCCTTGGTGGTATCCAGCCCCGAATAGGTGGAGACCAGCTGCAATTCCATGGTGTGTATGGCGATATGACGGACCCCCTCGATACGGGCCGGATCGGTCAGAAACGCCAGATCCAGGGTGCGACCGAGCAAGGCGCGGGTCATCTGCTCCGGAGTGCGGATATCGGCACGTAGCGATAGTGCCGGCAGTTCGCAGTAAAGCCGGTGCAATCCATCCTGCAGATAGGCATCCCACAAGTTGGCGGTGCCGGCCACCGCCAGTTGCTGGGTTTGACGTTCGCTCAGGGCCACCTCGTGCTGGGCCCGGGCCCAGGCCAGCAGCATGGACTCGGCATGAGGGATCAGCGCATCGCCGGAGGAGGTCAGCTGAATATTGTTGCGCAATCGGGTAAACAGCGTGACCCCCAGCTGGCTTTCGAGCTGGCGGATCCGAAAGCTGACAGCCGATGGCGTCAGGTAAAGGTGTTCCGCCGCCTTGCCGAAGTGGCGGGTGCGGGAAACTTCCAGAAAGGTCTTTAAGAGTTCAGTATCCAAGGCTAGCCACAAAATTTTTGTTCGTTAGCGCAAAATCTATTCGTTTCAGCAATTAATGCAACCAAAAAAGTGTCGGCGGTGGCAATATTATCATTATTGCTGCCGATACCGATTGTCGTCAGGTCTTATTCGGTACCGGCGTTTACGCCCAGATATGAGAGCAGAATTCATGGACAGATATGCCGTCATCGGTCATCCCATCAAGCACAGCCAGTCACCTTTTATTCATGGCAGTTTTGCCGAGCAAACCGGCCTGCAAGTCGACTATCAACGCCTGCTTGCGCCCCTCGATGGTTTTGCCGATACCCTGAGTCACTTTGCGCGCGAAGGCGGCAAAGGTTGCAATATTACGGTTCCGTTCAAGACCCAGGCCCTGGAGCTGGCAGCGGAATTGACGGAAAGGGCCCGCTTGGCGGGGGCCGTCAATACCCTGCACCTGCAGGCGGACGGGCGTTGGCTGGGGGATAACACCGATGGTGCCGGCCTGGTGCTGGATCTCAAACGACTGGGGTTCCCTCTGGCTGGCGCCAGAGTCCTGTTGCTTGGCGCCGGAGGCGCCGCTCGTGGTGCCCTGGCGCCCTTGTTGGCGGAACAGCCGGCGCAACTGGTGGTGGCCAACCGTACCCGTGCCCGGGCCGATGAGCTGGCACAGCGTTTTGGTCATCTTGGCAATATCACCAGCGCGCCACTTGATACGCCCGGTACCGGTTTCGATATCATCATCAACAGCACCTCCGCCAGCCTGCAGGGAGAGGCGCTGTCACTCGACGCTGCCGTTTGCCATCCCGGGACCCGGGTCTACGATATGATGTATGGGCGTGAAGAAAC
>JBFGZI010000160.1:0-5495 GCA_041586855.1 Oceanisphaera sp.
GCGAGGGCAGTCGTTCCAGCAAGGCGCGGTAGTCATTGGCTAGTGGCATAGATGGACCCGGTTAATAAGACTGCCGTGCAAGACCATACTCGCACGGCAAGATTCGGAGCAGTTTACCGAATTTTGGGGAAAGGCAGCAAACAGTAGCGACGGTAAGCCGTAAGTTCGTAATACCAAGCACCAGCAGGGTTACCTTCGCCGACACGCTTCAAGCCCATCCATGGGACGCTCGGCAAATGCCGTCCATGGCATTTGACGGTCGGCTACGGCAATCCCTGCTTCTAATCCCTAATCCCTAATCCCTAATCCCTAATCCCTAATCCCTAATCCCCAGGCGTCTTACAACGGTCGGGTGGCTTGCTCCAGCCAGGCCAGATCATCGCCGTTCAGCAGTGGGCTGATCCGTTCCCATACCGTCTTGTGGTAGTGATTCAGCCACCGGACATGCTTGGGCTCGAGCCAGTCGACATCAAGCAGCCGGGTATCGAAGGGCACAAAGGTCAGGGTCTCGAACTCGAACACCGGAATCTCGCCGTCGGTGTCGGCGGGCTGTACCACCTGCAGGTTTTCGCAGCGGATGCCGAAACCGTCTTCCCGGTAATAACCGGGTTCGTTGGAGACGATCATGCCGGTGGTCAGCGGTACCATGCTGCCCTTGGGCGAAATTCGCTGTGGCCCTTCATGCACGCTGAGGTAATGGCCCACACCGTGGCCGGTGCCGTGATCGAAGTTGTAGCCTTGCTGCCACAGGGGCATGCGGGCCAGGGCGTCCAGCTGCAGGCCGCCGGTACCGGCGGGGAAACGGGCGCAGGCCAGGTCGATATGGCCGCGCAGCACCAGGGTGAACAGCTTGCACATCTCGTCATCGGGCTGCCCGACCGCCACTGTGCGAGTGATGTCGGTGGTGCCGTCCAGGTACTGGCCGCCGGAGTCCACCAGATAGATGGCGTCCTGGCCCAGGGCGCGGGGAGTGCCGTTGTCGTGGTGGTAATGACACATGGCGGCATTGGGCCCCAGCGCCGATATGGTGTTGAAGCTGGGCTCCACAAATTCCGGATTCTGCTGGCGAAAGGCCGCCAGCCGGTCGGCCAGGGTGCCTTCGTCTTCCTGCTCGGGATTCGGCTGCTGGAGTCGGCGATCCAGCCAGGCCAGAAAGCGACACACAGCGGCGCCATCGCGCAGGTGGGCAGCACGGCTGCCGTTTACTTCCACCGGGTTCTTGCAGGCCTTGGGTAACATGCAGGGATCTTCGGCAAACACCAGCTCGGCCCCGGCCTGGCTCAGTACCAAAGCGCTCCAGGCGTTGGCGGTGTGCGGGTCGAGTTGTACCCGGGCACCTTGTTCACCCAGGGTCTGCAGGGCGGCTTCCAGCTTGCCGACGGGCGCCAGAGTCACATCCTGGCCGCAGTGAACCTGCAAATCGAGGCCCTCGAATTTGGCCGGATCTGCAAACAGCTGCACGGCGCCATTCCGGTGCAACAGGGCGAAGCTCAGTACCACCGGCAGGCAGTCGATATCACGCCCGCGAATATTCAGCAGCCAGTTGATGGGCTCGGCCTGAGTCAGCAGCTGGGCGTCTACCTTGCTGGCGGCCAGAGTGTCGGCAATGCGGCTGCGCTTGGCCTCGCTGTGCTGACCACTGTATTCCTGGTCGAGTAGCAAGGCGGGGTGGCAGCCCGGTACCGGTCGGTCGTGCCAGTGCAGATCAATCAGGTTTTCCGTGGCCGGCACCAGCGTGATGTCGTTGGCGGCCAGCCGGCTCTCGGCATTCTGGTGCCAGTGATGGCTGTGCAACCGGGGATCGAACCCTACCCGACTGCCGGGCGCCAGCTCGGTGAGCAGCCAGTCCAGATAAGGTTCGGCAATCAGATGATGATATTCAAACAGCGCCGGATCGCACTGATGACGCACCTGAACCGTGTAGCGGCCATCCACGAACACGGCGGCCTTGTCGGCCAGCACCACGGCGGCGCCGGCAGAGCCATTGAAGCCGCTGATCCAGTCCAGCCGCTCGGCATAGGGGGGTATGTATTCGCCCAGATGCTCGTCGTCGTGGGGCACGATAAAGGCGTCCAGACCCTGTTGTGTCATGCTGTTGCGCACGGCGTTGAGGCGAGAGGCATGCGTCATGGTGTCTCCTTAGCGAGAAGTAAGCAGTTGCTTGATGGACTGGCCCGCCGATTCGATATGCTGTTTCAACAGGGCGGCGGCTTCAAATTTGCGCCGTTCCCGGCACAGGGTCAGCAGTTGGGTATGTTCCCGCTCGGCGGTGATAATGCCCTGGCGGGAATGAAGCAGCTCCAGCTGAATATAGCGGTCACAGCTCAGGTTGATCTGATCCACCATCGCCAGGGTGCGGGGCCGTTGGGCCGGACCATAGAGAGTGGTATGGAAGCGGCGATTGAGTTCGCTCCAGCGTTCGATATGGGTGCCGGTTTCCAGTATCTGGTCGAACTCCGCCAGTATCTGTTCTGCCTGCTGCAGGTCGGCTTCGGTGAGTCTGTCGATGGCGTGGAACAGGATGTCGCTTTCGAGCATGGCACGCAGATAAAACAGCTCGTCGATGGCATTGACATCCAGCTCGGTCACCACGGCACCCCGATGGGCCTCGAAGCGCACCAGCCCCTGAGCTTCCAGCTGTATCAGCGCCTCGCGCACCGGTACCCGGCTGACGTTCAGTTCCTGGGCCAGGGTATCCTGGCGCAGGGGAGCACCGGCACCGAATTCCCCTTTGAGGATGCGGGCGCGAAGCGTTTCGACCACCGACTGGGTCAGGGTTTTGTAAGGCGTTCGGCTCATCTGAAATCGTATACGGTTGGCGATGGAGTCACTCTACTCTGCCTTGATACCGTTGGCAAACGGGCCTTCGAGGCCGGGATCAGGAAGTTCCCGATCCTTGCTGGCGGAGTCGTTTGGGTTTTATCTTCAGCTGTTGGATCAACAGCGCCGCCACTATCATCGACAGCCCGACCAGGGTGGCGGGGTAGATCTCTTCACCGACCAGAAAACGTAGCAGCAGTAGCGAGGCGAAGGGAGAGATGAAAATCAGGTTGGAGATGCGGGCGGTATTTTCCGCATAACGCATGGCCAGCAGCCACATCACGAAGGCGAAGCCCATCTCGAACAGCCCCACATAGACGGCGCCGACCCAGCCCTGCCAGGCGGTGAGATTAAAGTCGGACCACAGCGCCGTGGCCAGCACCACCAGCGGCAGCGCCAGCAGAAAACTCAGGGTCAGCGCCACCAGCGGATCGTCCTGGTTGCGTGCACTCAGGATCCAGTAACCGGCCCAGAGCAGGGTGGAAAACAGGGCCAGCGCGACCCCCAGTGGATCCTCGAAGTCCAGGCTGAGCAGGTCGCCTTTGGTGGCGATCACCATGGCGCCGAGGTAGCCGAGCACTATGGCTATCCAGTCCTGTTTGCGGATTTTCTGGCCGAGAAAGGGTACCGCCAGCAGAGTCAGGGTGATGGCCCAGGTGTAGTTGAGCGTTTGCGCCTGCTGGGCAGGCAACCGGTCGTAGGCCTGAAACAGAACCAGATAATAGAGGGCCGGATTGATCAGCCCCAGCAGCAGATAATAGCCGGGGCGGGCACGAAAATAGCGCGCCAGATAGGTCAGCTTACCTTGCCAGGCCAGCATGCCGAGCAGCAGCAACAAGGAGCTGATGGTCGCCACCAGCAACAGCTGGGCCGGAGAAAAATAACCGAGCGACAGCTTGAAGGCGGTGGCCACGGTAGACCAGCAGGCCACGGCCCCCAGTCCAAACAGATAGGCTTTTTTCTGATCTTTCATTATGTTTACTGACCCGTGCAGAGAATGGACCAGTGTAGGAAGACGGGGAGTCAGGGGCAAGGGGGGCTGGTTATTCCAGTTCCTCGAATGGACGTCGTTTTTCTTCTTCCAGCACCAGGCTTTCCAGGATAGAGACCCGTTCGCGCAGCCGCCGGTTTTCTTCTTCCAGCTGCTGCAGTCGGTCGTCAATCTCGCCCTGAGCCCGACCCTGATTGATCAGCAGCAATACCAGGCCGATGGCCAGCCCCAGCAACAGTATCCACATCATCAAGACGTTACTCCTCTTTCACCACCAGCCCGACCAGGCCATAGACCAGGGGGCCTATCAGCAACACGGTAGGGAAGGCGATGGTGAAGGCGAGCATCCAGGAATCCAGCCAGCGCGAAACCAGCTGGTCGGTCAGGCCGATATTAAAGGCGGTGATGGAAAAGGACATGATGCCGGACATCAGCAACGACATGAAAAAGGCGACGACATACCTGTGATATTTACGGGAAATCAAAACATGGTTCCTTACTCTCAATTGCTATCAATATTTTTTATCAACAGACCCTAAACCGGGATGGCCTGGCAGGCAAGCCATCCCGTTGTTGTCAGTGGGGTTCCAGGGCCTTGGGCGCCTGAGTTTCATCAAACTCCGGCAGCGGCTTGTGCCGTGAGGCCAGGAAGGTGTAGATCACCGGCAGCACGAACAGGGTAAACAGGGTACCTATACTCAGGCCGGAGACGATGACGATACCCATGCCGAAGCGGGAGACGGCACCGGCACCCACCGCGAACAGCAGCGGGATCAGGCCGGCTACCATGGCCGCCGTGGTCATCAGAATGGCGCGCAGACGAATGCGGGCCGCCACCCGGATGGCGTCGGTACGGTTCAGCCCGCGGTGCAGCTGTTCTTCCTTGGCCACCTCACACATCAGAATGCCGTGCTTGGTGATGATGCCCACCAGGGTGATCAGCCCCACCTGGGTGTAGATGTTCATGGTCGCCAGCCCCCAGGCCAGAGCGATCAGGGCGCCGGAAATGGCCAGCGGCACCGACACCATGATCACCAGCGGATCGCGCACACTTTCGAACTGGGATGCCAGCACCAGGAAGATGATAAACAGCGCCAGCAGAAAGGTCATGTACAGGGCATTGCCCTCGGTCACGAACTGACGAGCGGCACCCAGGTAGTCATGGTTGTAGCCGTTGGGCAGCTGTGCGGTCACGTCCTGCTCCAGGAAGCCGATGGCATCACCCATGGACACACCCGGCGTCAGTACGGCACCTATGGTGGCCGAGTTCAGCTGGTTGTAATGGGACAGGGAGCGGGGCTGGGCTTCCATGGTAATGGACACCAGGTTGGCCAGCGGCACCATGTCGCCATTGTGGGCGCGAACATAGTAATCCTTGATGGAGTCCGGGTTGAGCCGATCCTTGCGGAACACCTGGGGGATCACCTCGTAACTGCGGCCGTCCAGATCCACCCGGTTGACATAGCCGTCACTCATCATGGTCGACAGGGTAATGGCGATGTCCTGCATGGTTACGCCATAGGCGCCGGCCTTGTCCCGGTTTACCTTGATTTTCATGGTCCCCGAGTCAAACGCCAGGTCCAGCTCGCTGTACACGAACAGCGGGCTTTGGCTTACCTTGCCCAGCACCTCGGCCGCCACTGCATAGAGGCTTTCGAAGCTGTTGGGGGTGGTCAGCACATAC
>JBFGZI010000161.1:0-5491 GCA_041586855.1 Oceanisphaera sp.
AGAATGCCCGGTATCAGGCAGTAACAGACCCGCCGCATCAGGGTGGCGGTGTCGAGCGGGGCGCGATCATGGGGTGAGCTGCTGATTGTAAACGCCATTAGGACTCGTCTTCTCGATCGGATGGGGTGGATGCCGCCTGCTGCTTTTGAGCTTCTGTCTGGGCGGCCTTGCGGGCCTTGGCCCGGGCGACGGCGGCCTTGATGGCGGCTTTCTTGTCGTCGGCTGCGGGTTCGGCCGGTGCCGCAGGCTCGGTTTTCGCCGGCTCCGCTTCGGTGCCGGATGCCGGTTTAGCCGCGGCAGCGGCCTGTTCGGCCTTGCGGGCCTTGGCGCGAGCGACGGCGGCCTTGATGGCGGCTTGTTTATCGTCGGCTGCGGCGGCGCCGGCGCTCTCAGCCGGAGCTTCGGCCTTGGAAGTGGCACTCGCTTCCTGTGCGGCCTTGCGCGCCTTGGCACGGGCGATGGCGGCAGCCACGGCGGCTTTTTTCGGATCCTCTTCGGTCTTGTCTGCCGGTGCTTCGGTCTTGGGGGCCGCTCCCGTTTCCTGTGCGGCCTTGCGCGCCTTGGCACGGGCGACGGCAGCAGCCACGGCGGACTTTTTATCGGTGGCTGCAGCGCTGTCATCGGTGCTGTCGGCGGCAGGTGCAGACTCTGGCGCACCACCGGCCTGTTCGGCCCTACGGGCCTTGGCACGGGCGACGGCAGCCGCCACGGCGGATTTTTTATCGTTGGCGGCGGCGGTGTTCGTATCACCGGCGGCCTGGGTCTGTTTCAGCTCCCGGTTGCGGCGGGCTTCTTCCTTGCGGGCGGCGCGGGCGGCGGCCATGTCGTCGGGACCTTGTTCCTGCTGGCGGGCCTTGACCCGTGCCAGGGCGGCGGCCACCGGATCTTCCCCCCCGGCTTTGGCCTGCTCGGCCATGCGCGCCTTGCGCTCGGCGGCGGCTTTGGCCTGGCGGGCCTGACGTTCTTCTTTCTCGCGGGCCAGCCGTTGCTGGCGAGCCTCGAAGCGTTGCCTGGCACGCTCGGCCAGCTCGGCTTCGCGTTGGGCATGGCGAATATCGGCCTTGGCCACCCGGTAATATTGCACCAGGGGTATGTTGCTGGGGCACACATAGGCGCAGACGCCACATTCGATGCAGTCGAACAGGTGATGGTTGTTGAGCTTGTCGTGATCCTGACTGCGGGCATACCAGTACAGCTGCTGGGGCAAGAGGCTGGCGGGGCAGGCATCGGCGCAGTTGCTGCAGCGAATGCAGGCCATTTCTTCCGCCGGCGGTGCCAGTTCGGCCTGCTTCGGCGCCAGCACGCAGTTGCTGCCCTTGATGATGGGGGCGGCGGCGCTGTGCAGGGTAAAGCCCATCATGGGGCCGCCCATGATAATGCGCTGCTCCGGCTCGGGGTTCAGGCCGTAGCGTTTCAGCAAATAACGTACCGGGGTGCCGATGTGCACCCAGGCATTGCCGGGCTCGGCGAAGGCCGAGCCCGCCAGGGTGACGACCCGGCGCGTCAGCGGCTCGTCGTCGATAACGGCCTGTTTAACCGCATAAGCCGTGCCCACGTTCTGCACCACTATGCCGATGTCGGCGGGCAGGCCGTTGCGGGGCACCTGCAGGCCGGTGAGAATTTCGATCAGCTGTTTTTCACCACCGGACGGATACTTGGTGGGCACCGCCACTATCAGCAGGTTATCGTCCCGGTTGGCGGTGCGCAGCGCGGCCAGGGCCTCGGGCTTGTTGTCTTCCACCGCCAGTATGGTGAGCTGCGGCTGCACTATGTGGCGCAGTATCTCCACGCCCAGCAGTATTTCGGCCGGGTGTTCGCGCATCAGCCGATCGTCGGCGCTGATATAGGGCTCGCACTCCACGCCGTTGATGATCAGGGCTTCTATGGTTTTTTTGCGTGGCGTCAGTTTGACGTGAGCCGGAAAGCCGGCCCCGCCGAGGCCCGTGATGCCGGCCTGGTGTACCCGCTCCAGCAGCACGTCTGCGCTCAGCAAACGGAAGTCGGCCACCGGATAGCGGGGGCGCCACTGATCTTCGCCATCGGGTTTCAGCACCAGGCACAGGCCGTCCAGCCCCGAGGGGTGGCACAGGGGTCTGTCTTCGATGGCGACAATGGTGCCCGAGGTGGGCGCATGCACCGGTATCATCATGGGGTTGAGCGGCTCGGTCAGGGGCTGGCCCCTGAGCACCCGCTCGCCGACCTTCACCCTGATCTTGGCCGGCTGGCCTATGTGCTGGCGTACCTGCAAAATCAGCTCTTCCGGCAGGCCGGCATGGCTGATGGGCGTGAGGTTGGCCGGTGCCTTGCGATCGGGCGGATGAATGCCGCCATGAAAGACGTGCAGCTTGCCTGCGTTGAGATCCTGTAACAGCGACATCTTAATCTACCTGCTTGATGGCGATGGGCGGCAGTTGCCATTTCCAGTTTTCGGGGGTGACCGACAACGGAATCATTTCGATACAATCGGTGGGGCAGGGATCCACGCACAGATCGCAACCGGTGCACTCGTCCGCAATCACGGTGTGCATCGCCTTGGTGGCGCCGACGATGGCGTCCACCGGGCAGGCCTGAATGCACTTGGTGCAGCCGATGCACATGTCTTCGTGAATGAAGGCAACCTTTTTCTCGGGCTCGGCGGCTTCTTCGCCCATGGCCTGGGGCTCGACGCCCATCAAGTCGGCGATCTTGCGCATGGTGGCATCGCCACCGGGTACACACTTGTTAACGTCGTCACCGTTGGCCACGGCTTCGGCGTAGGGGCGGCAGCCGGGGTAGCCACACTGGCCGCATTGAGTCTGTGGCAGCAGTTCGTCGAGCTGCTCGACGATGGGATCCGATTCCACCCGAAACCGGACGGCGGCATAGCCCAGGATCAGGCCGAAGATGAGGGCCAGCAGGGCCAGCACCGAGATGGCGATTAAAATATTGCTCATATTACAACTTGACCAGTCCGGTAAAGCCCATGAAGGCCAGTGACATCAGGCCGGCGGTGATCATCGCCAGCGCAGCCCCCTTGAAGGGCGCGGGCACATCGGCGCCGGCCAGACGCTCGCGCATGGCGGCAAACAGCACCAGCACCAGTGAAAAACCCAGCGCGGCGCCAAAGCCGTATACCAGGCTCTGCATGAAGTTGTGCTGTTCGTTGATGTTGAGCAGCGCCACGCCCAGTACCGCACAGTTGGTGGTGATCAGTGGCAGAAAGATACCCAGCAGCCGGTACAGGGTGGGGCTGGTCTTGTGCACCACCATTTCGGTGAACTGCACCACCACGGCGATCACCAGAATAAACGACAGGGTGCGCAGGTACAGCAGATCCAGTGGCAGCAGTATGTACTGGTTGACCAGATAGGAGCAGGCGGCGGCCAGGGTCAGCACGAAGGTGGTGGCCAGCCCCATGCCAATGGCGGTTTCAAGCTTGCCGGACACGCCCATGAAGGGACAGAGTCCGAGAAACTTGACCAGCACGAAGTTGTTGACCAGCACGGTGCCGACAAACAGCAGCAGGTATTCAGACATGATCACTCGGCGGATAATAAATAACGGCTGGTATTATCGGACTTTATGCCGCGTTTAACAATGCCACAGATGCTGTGGGTTTAGGCCGGGTCTCAGAAAAAAGTGTTAATTAACATGCCAATAACGGCGAAGGTACAAAGCAGCAAAGAGCCGTAGTGCATTATCGGCCTGGATACCAGATGCAGAGTATGGGCCGCCGCCCAGTTGCCGAGCAGGGTGGCGGGCAACAGCGGCAGGGTCATTTTGAGATGCTCCAGGGAAAGAAGGCCCCCCAGGGCCAGGGCGACGACCGACATCAGGGTAGATACCACGAAGAAGCCGGCCAGGTTGGCGCGAATGCGGTGTATGTCGGCGCCGTGCATCACCAGCACTATGGGCGGCCCGCCTATGGTGGTACTGGTACCCATGACGCCGGACAGAAAACCGCCAATGGCAAGGTTGGTGCGGGTCATGGGCAGTGCGATATCTTTCAGCCGTGCCAGAATACCGAGCATGATGGTGATGGCGATAAGAATGGCCAGCACCTGCTGGGACACCATGGCCAGCAGCAAGACGCCAAGGGCGCTGCCGGGGATGCGAGCCAGTAGTGCCGGTGCCAGCAGGTTAAACTCCAGTCCCTTGCGAAAGCGCCAGCCGTTCATCATGCACATGACCAGCAGCACCACCATCAGCGGACCGGGCACCAGCGCCGGATCCAGATAAAACAGTATGGGGGCGGCAACAATGGCCATGCCAAAACCGATGGCGGTTTGTACATAGGCGCCCATAAAGCAGGCCAGCGCGGCCAGAGCTAACGTTGTATAGTCCAAATTCGGGCTCTTCTTCTCTATTATGATTTACTGACTGATAGGGGCGGTTCGAGACCTGTGTGGGTCATGATAGCAGCAGGCTGTCGGACAATGCCAGTCAGCCGACCGGCCAAAAGGACCTGGAGCCAGAGATTGTCACAGGCTGGCCCAACATGGCCCATGTTGGTATGGAGAGAGTTGGTATGGAGAGAAGAGTGGGGCTTGATGAATGTTTACCCCCATGCACAAATGGTTTGTGCATGGGGAAGGGGGTTATTCCGCCTGTTCGGGGACGAATTGTTCTACTTCCTGTGTCTGCTCCGCTGGCTGTTCGCTGCTTGTTTTTTGCTGTTCCTGGTGGTCTTGGCCACCGCAGGCTCCGCAACATCCGCTCATCTGTTTTCTCCTGTAGTTTAGGGGTCAGCAACAGAATACCCGGCAGTTAAGGATCATAAATTGATCGGGCGCAATAAAGTGGTATTTCAAATGAAAATTATGTCAATTCGAAATCGGGTACTGAAATGCCGCCCATGAAAACCAGGTGCGGCAAGCAAGCGGTCAGAACAGGGTATTCGACAGCTGGTACATTTCTTCGTTGAAGGGGCGCTTCAGGTGCTTGATGCAGTCGATGATGTCGTGATGCACGATATGGTTGCTCTGCAGGCCCATGCAGCGGCCGCCGTAGCCCTCCAGCAGCAGTTCTACTGCCCGGGCGCCCATGCGGCTGGCCATGATCCTGTCCTGTGCCGTGGGGGTGCCGCCGCGCTGAATGTGGCCGAGAATGGTGGCGCGGGTGTCCCGGTTGGTGGCGGCCTGAATATCGTAGGCCAGCCGGTTGACATCGCACATGTTTTCGCAGATGGCGACAATGGCGTGCTTTTTGCCTTTGGCGACCCCTTCGTGGATCTGCCGGATAAGCTCGGCCTGATCGAAGGCGACTTCCGGCACTATGACGTATTCGGCACCCCCGGCCACAGCCGCGGAAGAGGTGAGGTCGCCACAGTGACGGCCCATGATTTCCACCACCGAGATACGGTTATGGGAGCTGCAGGTGTCGCGCAGTCGGTCTATGGCTTCCACCGCCACGTTGAGCGCCGTGTCGAAGCCGATGGTAAAGTCGGTGCCGGCGATGTCGTTGTCGATGGTGCCGGGAATACCGATGCAGGGAAAGCCCATTTCGGTCAGGC
>JBFGZI010000162.1:0-5473 GCA_041586855.1 Oceanisphaera sp.
CCCTCGAAGGCGCGAATACAGGGGGCATTGACCGAATGGTCACCACCGACGACCACCGGCAGGGCGCCGGATTCCAGTATCTTGCGTACCCCGTATTCGATATTCGCATGGGATTTCTCGGTGTTGGTATGCACCATGTCCGCATCGCCGATATCGACGATATCGACGCCATCCAGGTACATCACATCCTCTTCATAGGAATAAGCACCACCGTGGCCGAAGGAAAACAGTGTTGATGCTTCACGGACTGCGCGAGGCCCCATGCGAGCCCCTGAACGCCACTGGGTACCACAGTCAAAGGGCGCCCCCATGAAGGCAACATCCGCCTTGATGTTATCCCAGTCTTCGCAGGTTCGCTTCTTCCCGAAGGTACAGAAGCCAACAAACGGCAGGTTCAAGCGACCTTTTTCGTAAGCATTTTCACTCATAGTTTATCTACCCCTGTTTAACCAACGGCCTGACCGACCGGAGCTTTGGCTGATAAACGCCCGTATGCCAATGAAGGTCTGAGCGTCTGATAAGAAACTCAGTATTGCAGGAGCAAACAAATCAAAAAATATAAAACTTATGATGTATACATTAAATTTTATGATGTTAATTGTAAATCAGATGTTTCCCAAGTGATCTCATGCCCGCTTCAGGTGAGCATCTCTGGCTTTCTGATGGTGGCAGCCTTGATGGTGGCTTCTATGTCTTCGGCAAAAATTCTGACGATATCCTGTGGAGCGGGAGACGCCCGCATCGCCATGCTGAACTCCGATTGCCAGGACAGACCCAGGTGATCGAAAGCACGAAGTTCCCCACGCTCGACCCATTGCCTTGCGTAATGCGTTGGTAGAAAACCGAGGAAGCTGCCGCTGGTGATCAGAATCGCCTGTGCTTCCATATTGGATACCATGGCGACATCCCGGGCTTTCATCAGCCCCTGCAGTTCGGCATGTTGCAGATAGGTGCGAGAAGACACCGGATACTGCCTGAGGGTATCGAGGCTGATCTCGGCATTCGCCAGCCCAAACAGCGGATGACGGCGCCCACAGTAAAAACCGTGTGCCTCCATGCACAGGTGCCGGTAACTCAGTCCCTTGTTTCGGTTATGGAACAAACCCAACGCAATATGCAGGTTGCCGTTCAGCAGCTCTCGCTCCAGCTCTTCGGGAGGCAACACCACCAACTTGAGAGATACGTCGTTCTTGCGAGCATAGAAGCGATGGATAGCATCGGAAATGGGAAAGTCGTGATTGGTAATGGTGCTGTCAATCAATCCCAGCCGCAGCGTCCCGGTCAGTTTATCGCGCAGTTCGCCAAGATCGGCTTCAAAGTCCGAAATGTTGTTGAGCATCTCGCGGCATTTGCGGTAAACCACCTGCCCCTTCTCGGTCAGGCTGAATCCACTCCGTCCGCGATGGCACAACTGGAACCCGAGCCGGATCTCGAAGTCACGGATATGCGTGCTGATCGCCGGCTGGCTCATCCCCAGTACCGACTCGGCACCGACAAAGCCGCCATATTCCGCCACTGTGCAGAAGGTCAGCATATGTTTCATCGAGTAGCTCGCCATTCAGGCCTCCGGATCTCCTTGCTTCCATGAGGATAAAATACATTAATTTTCTTAATGTATACATATCAAAATTTATATTCCCGGATGAATGAGGGTTTGCAATACTGCGGTTGTTACGAACGGATTCACATTATTGTCACAAGAAAGCAACCTGGCAATCGAAGGAGATGATGAACATGACCGTATTTAAAAAACAACTGAAAGCGCTGGCTCTTTCAGTCTCTGTCGCCCTGACCCCCGCCCTCGCCATGGCCGAAGAATGGAAGTTTGCCATCGAGGAGATTCCCGGCTCGATCATGGATGCCTACGCTCAGGAGTTCAAGAAGCGCATCGAAGACAAGACCAACGGCGATGTCACCATCAAAATCTATCCCCTCGGCTCTCTGGGCACCCCCACCGAGCTGGTCGAACAGGTCACCGACAGCGTGGTACAGTTTGCCAACGTCTCGGTGGGCAACCTGGGCACCATAGTGCCCGAGTCACAGATATTTCTGCTGACCTATACCTTGCCCTCAGACTCGGGCGCTACCTCTGATTTACTGGCCTCGAGCCAGATGATTTACGGTGAACTCGGCAAAGACTTTGAATCCAAGGGACTGAAACTCCATACCATGTACTCGGAAGGTCCTCAGGTCTGGACCACCAACCGCGAAATTCGCACTCCCGCCGACTTCGATAACTTCAAGATGCGCGTCATGGTCTCTCCCATCCTGCTCAAGGCTTACGAAGATCTGGGTGCCAGCCCAACCCCTCTGCCCTTCGGCGAAGTCTATGGCGCCCTGCAGCTCAAACAGGTAGACGGCCAGATCAACCCGGTGCCGGCCATCGAAGAAATGAAATTTTACGAAGTAACCGACTATATGATCTGGGCCGGTGAGCAGGAGCTGGTGACCTCGGTCATGTCGGGTACCGACTGGTATGACAGCCTGCCGGCCGAGCGCAAGAAACTGATCGGCGAGACCACCGCCGAGATGCAGGGCTTCATAGAAAACGTGGTCACGCAGTTCAATGAAGACAAACTGGCCAAAATCAAGGCGGCCAAACCCGATATCAATATGGTTGAACTGACCGAAGAGGAACGCGCAGCCTTCCGTGAACGCAGCAAGGCAACCCACTCGGCCTATATCGACATCACCGGCAAGCGGGGGCAAGTATTGCTCGACGCACTGCTGGCCGAGGTCGAAGCGGTGAAACGTTAACCTGTTGTATCCTGCCCCCATGCCTGGCAAGGGGGCAGGCCTTTCACCCCGCTTACCCGGACCGAGGTCAAGCCTATGCCCTTATATACCGCCCTGACCAGGATGTTGACCCTCACCGACAAGCTCATCGGCAAAGCCGAGATATACGTGCTTGGCTGGGGCATCATCATCATGGCCGTTAACACCATTGCCAATGTGTTTGGTCGTTACCTGTTTTCCCAAAGTATCTATTTCACCGAGGAGCTCAACGAGTTCCTGATCGTCATCATCACCTTTATGGGCCTGGGTTATGTGACCCGCAAGGGCCGCCATATCCGAATGTCCGCCCTCTATGACCTGCTGTCACCACGCTACAAGAAACTGCTGATGGTCGTTATCGCCACCCTGACTGCCATGGCAATGTTCACCCTGGCCTGGTATGCCTTCGAGTACGTCGCCAAGCTCGCCAGCCGGGGACGGGTAACTCCTGCGCTGCAGTTTCCCCTTTACCTGACTTACATCTGGGTGGTGCTCGGTTTCGCCGTCACCGGCATCCAGTATGTATTGACGGCATTCAGAAATCTGGACCTGTCCGATGATGATGTATACATCTCCTTCAGTACCGTTGATGAATACCTGGATCCCGAGATTGCCGAAGTAATGCACCTGTACCAACAGGACCATACGATTGAAAGCACAGATCAAGAGCAGACAGTGAAAGCAACGAGTGAACCACTTGGCTATCAGGAGAATAAATCATGACGATGATGATGCTGGGAGTAATGATCCTGCTGCTGTTGGCCGGTTTCCCGATGATGATGCCGCTGCTGGCGGCAGCCATGCTGGCCTTTATTCTCTATATGCCGGACCTGAGCCTGCAGATGGTCGTACAACAGATGATCGGCGGGGTTAAACCGTCTGCCCTGATTGCCGTGCCCATGTTTATCCTCGCTGCCGATATCATCACCCGGGGCCATTCGGCCGATCGGCTGGTAGATGTGGTGATGCGCTTTATGGGTCACATCCGCGGCGGACTGGCCGTGTCGGTCACCGCCGCCTGCGCCCTGTTCGGTGCCGTGTGCGGCTCGACCCAGGCGACTGTAGTTGCGGTCGGCGGCGCCATGCGCCCACGAATGCTGAAGGCCGGCTACAACGATGCCTTTTCGATCGGCTTGATCGTCAATGCCGCCGATCTGGCTTACCTGATCCCGCCCTCCATCGGCATGATTATCTATGGCGTCATCTCCGGCACCTCTATCTCCGAGTTGTTTATCGCCGGTCTGGGACCCGGGCTGCTGATCATTGTCCTGTTTTCACTCTACTGCATCTGGTATGCCAAACGGCACAACATCCCCGTTGAACCCAAGGCCAGCTGGGCAGAACGCCTGACCTCCATCCGCCGTGCCGTCTGGCCACTGGGATTCCCGGCTATCGTCGTTGGCGGCATCTACGGCGGCATCTTCAGTCCCACCGAAGCGGCGGCCGTATGCGTACTCTATGCACTGATCCTGGAGCTCGTCATATTCCGTTCGATCAAGGTGCGCGATATTTTAGACATCGCCCTGTCGACCGGTGCAGTCACCTCTGTGGTCTTCATCCTGATCGCCGCCGGCGCCGCCTTCTCCTGGGTATTGTCTTACGCACAGATCCCTCAGCAGATCATCGCCTCGATAGGCCTGGATGAAGCAGGCCCCATCATGACCCTGGTGGCCATCAACATCGCCTTCTTCATCGGCTGCATGTTCGTCGACTCGGTGGTGGTGATCCTGATCCTGGTCCCCATCTTCGCGCCTCTGGTCAAGGCGGCCGGGCTCGACCCGGTACTGGTCGGTGTATTGATCACCCTGCAGGTAGCAATTGGCGCCGCCACGCCGCCCTTCGGCTGCAACATCTTCACCGCCGTGGCCGTGTTCCGGCGTCCCTTTGTTGATGTCATCCGGGGCGTGCCGCCCTTCTTGCTGATACTGTTCGTCGTCACCGTCTTGCTGGTTGCCTTCCCCCAGATATCCTTGTTCCTGAGGGATCTCGCTTTCCGGTAAGGGCGTGAGGCGTGAGGCGTGAGGCGTGAGGCGTGAGGCGTGAGGCGTGAGGCGTGAGGCGTGACATGTAAAGCCGACCTCAACCGGGAAGCAAGCCCTGGCACCGCATTCAGTCACCCAATAAAAAGCCCCGCTTCGGCGGGGCTTTTTATGGTTCAGTCCAGCTGGCTGCGCAGCCAGTTCAGTACCTGAACGTAGTTGACCGGCAATAACGGCTGCAGCTGGTCGAGGGCTGCCTTGGTGTCCGCATGGTTGTCGAGACAGAAGTTGATGTGCCCTACCTTGCGGCCGGGACGCACTTCCTTGCCGTACCAGTACAGCTCGGCACCGGGTACCGACAGCCAGGCATCGTTACGCTCGGTACCCACCAGGTTCACCATGACGCTGGTGTTTTTAACGGTGGGCTGTACCAGGGGTAACCTGGCCACCGCACGCAAATGGGCCTCAAACTGGCTAATATTGGCGCCAGCCTGGGTCCAGTGACCGCTGTTGTGTACCCGCGGTGCCAGTTCGTTGATTAACAGATGATCGCCGACCCGGAAACATTCCATCGCCATCACGCCCACGTAATCGAGGTCGTTCATCAACTTGCCCAGCATCTGCTCGGCTTCCGCCTGCAAATGTGCCAGTCGCGCCAATGGCGCCACCGAACCCAGCAAAATGCCGTCCACATGCAGATTCAGGGTCAGCGGATAGAA
>JBFGZI010000163.1:0-5453 GCA_041586855.1 Oceanisphaera sp.
CCACAATTGATCGGGGAGCCGCCAGTGGTCATCTTTAATAATCATACCCATCGCTCTGTACCTGCTTTATCTGTTACCTCATGGCATTAGACAAGCACCTACCGGGATAGGTTCTTAATCTGTTTGGTATAAGCCTCCGACCATGCCACTACGAAGATGAGTGTCGGCCAAAAACAAGAACGTCAGGCACAAAAAAGCCGTTCGCTGTTGGAACGGCTTTTTTGTTGAATATGGTGCCCGGAGCCGGAATTGAACCGGCACGCCCTTGCGAGCGAGGGATTTTAAATCCCTTGTGTCTACCGATTTCACCATCCGGGCAGTAGATACTTCTTGAAGAAGAAGTGGAGGCGCGTTCCGGAGTCGAACCGGACTGAACGGATTTGCAATCCGCTGCATAACCGCTTTGCTAACGCGCCATAAAGAGGTCTTTCAGATGACTTTGCATTCTAATGATGGCCGCCGCTCAGTCAACTGTATTCTGTGTTTTTTGTTCCGTTCGCACATTTTTTATGCGTAGATGCCTGTTTTACTGCTGATTCAGACGGGACGAGTCAGGTCGCCCCAGGCGGCTTTAAGATAATCGTAAGCCGAATACAGGGTCAGGCCGGTAGCGACATACAAGAGCCCGTAGCTGCCCCAGATCATGTAAATGCTCTGCTGCCAGATAAGGCCGATCAGCGCCAGCATCTGTATGGTAGTTTTCCACTTGCCAATCCAGCTCACCGCCACCTGGGAGCGCTGACCAATTTCCGCCATCCACTCGCGCAGGGCCGAGATAATAATTTCCCGTCCTATCATGATCATGGCGGGAATGGTCACCAGCGGGCTGCTGTAATCCTCGACGATAATCACCAGGGCGGCCGCCACCATCACCTTGTCGGCGACCGGGTCGAGAAAGGCGCCAAAAGGAGTGCTTTGTTCCAGCTTGCGGGCCAGAAAACCATCAAGCCAGTCGGTTATGGCGGCAAAGGTAAATACCAGCGCCGCCCAAAAATAAGCCCCTTCCACCGGCAGATAAAACAGTATTATGAATACCGGGATCAGCAAGAGTCGGAAAAACGTCAGAGAATTTGGAATATTTATCATTATTTTCAGGCCAGTGGATCATGCTACTACATGGTGCATGATGCGGCTCAGTGATGCAACGCATCGTGAATTTTTTCTGCCAGCGCCGGGCTGATTCCCGGCACCTTGGCCAACTCATCCACACTGGCCCGTTTTACTTCCTGAATACCGCCCAGATATTTCAGCAGCGCCTGTCGTCGCTTGGCCCCCACGCCGGGGATGGTCTCAAGGGTACTGGTAGTACGCGCCTTGCCCCGCTGGGCACGATGGCCGGTAATGGCAAAACGGTGTGATTCATCGCGAATATGCTGAATAAGGTGCAATGCCGGCATGTCTGCCGGCAGGTGCCGTTCGTCGTGGCTGCCGCCCATGA
This sequence comes from Oceanisphaera sp., assembly GCA_041586855.1. GTDB lineage: Bacteria > Pseudomonadota > Gammaproteobacteria > Enterobacterales > Aeromonadaceae > Oceanimonas. Next base: position 1,439 of record JBFGZI010000163.1, read on the forward strand.
TCAGCGTTTCCAACCCCGCCTTGCGGGTCACCCCCTTGGCTACCCCTATCAGCAGCGGCCGACGCGGGCTGTCGGCCAGCTCCCGGGCAATCACCTCTTCGGCCCTGGCCAGTTGCCCCAGGCCGCCGTCGATAAAGAGGATATCGGGCAGTTTATCGATATCTGCCTGATGAAAACGCCGGCTCAGGGCCTGCTCCATGGCGGCGTAGTCGTCACCGGGGGTAATGCCGTTGATGTTGAAGCGGCGATACTCGCTCTTCTGCGGCCCTTCCTGATTGAACACCACGCAGGAGGCGACGGTTTTCTCACCCATGGTGTGGGAGATATCGAAACATTCCATGCGGGTGACGGGCGGGCAGGCCAGCACCTCTTCCAGCTGCAGTAAACGCTGGCGCTGGGTGCTCTTGTGGGCCAGCCGGCTGGCCAGCGCGGTCTCGGCATTGGTGCGGGCCAGCTTGATAAAGCGCGCCCGTTCGGAGCGGGTACGGCTGCGCAATTTTATGCGGCGGCCATAATGCTGGCTCAGGGTCTCGCCCAGCAGCTCTTCATCGGGCAGACTGTGGTCGAGCAGGATTTCGGCGGGGGCTTCCCGGCCGCCGATGCCGGCCAGATAAAACTGCAGCACAAAGCTTTGCAGTATTTCTTCGGCGTCGGTGTCCGGCGCCATCTTGGGGAAATAACTGCGGCTGCCCAGCACCTTGCCCTGACGAATAAACAACACCTGCACACAGGCCTGGCTGCGGGACACCGCCAGCCCGATCACATCGAGATCGTCCAGCACATTGCCACTGACAAACTGCTGCTCCTGCACCCGGCGCAGCGCCTGCAGCTGATCCCGAAACCGGGCCGCCTCTTCAAAGCGCAGCTCCTGGCTGGCCTGCTCCATGCTGTCGGCCAGATTGGTCAGCACCTGCTGGTTCTTGCCCTGTAAAAACAGGCGCGCCAGTTGCAGCTGGTGAGCATATTCCTCGTCGCTGACCAGGCCGCTGACACAGGGGCCGGCACAGCGCTTGAGCTGATACATGAGGCAGGGGCGCGACCGGTTGGCATAGACGCTGTCTTCACACTGGCGCACCGGAAACAGCTTCTGCATCAGGTGCAGGCTTTCACGCACCGCCGCCCCGTTGGGATAAGGGCCGAAGTATTCGCCCTTTTTCTTGCGCGCCCCTCGGTGCAGGCCGATACGCGGATGGCGATGATCCGTGATGATGATGTAGGGATAGGATTTGTCGTCGCGCAACAACACGTTATAGCGTGGCAGATGCTGCTTGATCAGGTTGTGCTCAAGAATTAGCGCTTCGGTTTCGGTGTGGGTGACCGTGACCTGTACATCATGGATCTGGCGTACCAGGGCGCGGGTCTTCTCGCCGCTGACGTTAGTGCGGAAATAGGAAGACAGCCGTTTTTTCAGGTTTTTGGCTTTACCGACATAAATAATGACCCCGGTTTTATCAAACATCAGATAAACGCCGGGGTGTTCCGTTACCGCCTTGAGAAAGGCCTTGGCATCAAAGGTCTGGCTCATCAGCCGTTAAATCTTTTCTGCGTCCAGCATGCCGTAACGAATAGCCAGATGGGTCAGCTCCACGTCACCGTTGATATCCAGCTTGCTGAACAATCGATAACGGTAACTGTTTACTGTTTTCGGGCTCAGGTTAAGCTGTTCGGATATATCGGTGACCCGTTGACCCCTGGTAATCATCAGCATGATTTGCAGTTCTCGTTCGGATAACTGTTTGAACGGGTTTTCTTCGTTGGAAAACTGACTCAGCGCCATGCGCTGGGCTATTTCCGGCGAAATGTAACGTTGGCCACTGTGCACCAGACGTATGGCGTTAATCATTTCTTCCGGCCCGGCCCCCTTGGTCAGGTAACCGGAAGCACCGGCCTGCATGACCTTGGTGGGAAACGGGTTTTCGGTATGAATGGTCAGGACGATGATTTTTACATCCGGATTGAAACGCAATATTTTGCGGGTGGCTTCCAGGCCACCGATACCCGGCATGTTCATGTCCATTAATACGACGTCCGGGTGCTGTTCCCGACACCATTGCACGGCGTCTTCGCCGCTTTTGGCCTCACCCAGCACCTTCATTCCCTTGACGTCTTCTAATATGCGTCGGATCCCTGTGCGCACTAACTCATGGTCATCAACCAGGAATACGTTAATCAAAAGATGATCTCCGACTGCGTTAACATGCTTATCATATAACACTTTATCCAAGCTTGGCATCATAGCGAAGATGCTGATGAAAAGAAAACCTGCCGGTACACAATCACGCCCGACGCCCCACACTGAGTTTTTAGCTAGTCTATAAAGCCAATTTCGTCAATTTGATAACTCTTTATTATCAAATCACATGGATGTTGGCAATAAGGGCGTGCCAGACAGACGCTGCGAGCATGAAAGGAAAAAGGCGCCGAAGCGCCTTGTATTATTGGGTGTTATCAGAAGTCGTCGTTCTGGATCGCCGTCTGACGATACTCGATTTTGGCCGCTGCCTTGAGCGCGCCGATCAGACTCAGATATTCACGCTGCCCCTGCAGGCCGCTCTGTCCCTGGCGGATTTGTGCCAGCAACTCGGAGGGGGCTTCCGGGGTGCTGACCGCGTTCAGCTTGAGCACCACCTGGTCACCACCTGCCAGCGCCAACCCATGCAGACTAGGCTCGTCTTGCGGGGCCGGCATGGCAAAGAGGGCGTCCAGCACCGCCGGATCCTGCTCGCTTTCGCGCGTCACGCCCTTCAGCTCGGTCACTGCCAGTCCATTCCGCTCCAGCCAGGCTTGCTGTTCGCCTGCTGCCCAGGCCTGCTGCAATTCAACCGCCGCCTGTTCGGTCAACTCCTGGGCTCTGGCGGCCAGCGTCAGTTCCCGCGCCTGTTCGCGCACCTCGTCAAAGTCACGTACCGCCGCCGGACGGTAGTCGGTCACGTGGATCACCACCGCCTTGTTGCTGCCCAGCTCTATCAGCTCCGAATTCATGCCCTGCTCACGCAGCTCGGCGGAGAAAGCCTGGGTCAGCACCCGCGGATCCTTGAGGTTCGCTGGCGCATCCTCGACGGAGAAGTAGTCGGTCGAGGTCACGTTCAGACCCAGTTCCTGTGCCGCCATGTCCAGAGAGTCGGGAAACTCGAAGGCCAGCTCGGCCAGACGCTGTTCCTGCTCGTAGAAGGCGTTGGCCGCCTGTTCCTGCGCCAGACGCTCGGCAATGGTATCGCGTACTTCTGCCAGCGGTTTGGTTTTGCTCTCGCGCTTTTCCAGCAGGGTGATCAGGTGCAGGCCGAACTCGCTCTCGACCACGGGGGAGACTTCACCCACCTCGGTCAGGGCAAAGGCCGCCTGGTCGAAGGCCGGATCCAGGGTGCCCTGTTCCATCCACTCCAGCTCGCCGCCCTGGGCACCGGAGAAGATGTCATCCGATTCAGCCTGGGCCAGCGCTGCAAAGGACTCGCCGGCGGCCAGACGCTCGCCGATGCCCTTGATGGTCTGCTCGGCATCGCCACCCTTGTTGATCATGATGTGGGCCACTTTGCGCTGCTCGGGCTGGCTGTAGCTGCTCAGGTTGGCCTGGTACTCTGCCTCGATGGTCTGCTCGTCGATATCGGAGGCGTCAACCGCATTGGCATCCAGCAGCAGGTAATCCACTTTCACCTGCTCGGAGCGCTGGAACTGCTGTGGCTGTTGCTGATAGTAGGCTTTCACTTCGTCATCGGTCAGCTCGACCCGGGTGCTGAAGTCGGCCAGCGGCAGACGCACCAGTTCGGCATCCCGCTGCTGTCGGTTCAGCCGGTCCAGCCAGCCGGCTTCGGCTTCCAGGCTGAAGCCCGAGCCGATCAGGGCATTCAGCAACAGCTGGCGGCTCAGATCCTGGCGGACGCTGTCACGCAGCTGTTCGGCACTCATGCCGCTGCGAGCCAGCAGTTGCTGGTAGCGTTCGTTGTTGAAGCGGCCGTCCTGCTGAAACTCCGGCAAGGCGCGGATGGCGTTGCGTACCTGATCGTCGCTGGCATAGAGA
>JBFGZI010000164.1:0-5397 GCA_041586855.1 Oceanisphaera sp.
CCTGGCCACAAGTTTTTCTGACTTTGATGGCAGCTGGAAATCGGACAAAGGGCACTACTCCGCCGACACGCCGTGAACCCTTCCCTGGGGGCTCAGCCGCACCATCCCTGGCGCGGCCGGGAAGTGCTCCTGCCGTCCAGGCATTCCCGCCATCCATGGCGGTCAGATGGTCGGCTGAGCAGACACCCTTTGCCCTCCTCCGGCAGTGGAGTCGTCTGGTGGCACCACCAGCGGACGGATCCGAGTCATGGAAGAGGCTGCAGGGATTGCCTCAGCCGGCCGTCAAATGCCAGGGACGGCATTTGCTGAGCGTCACAAGGATGTGCTCGCAGCGGGCCGGAGGAGGCAACCCTGTTGCCTCTTTATTCCATACGTCGGTTGGTGACCAAAAGACTGTCAGTAAACCAGTATTTGATCGCAATTCAGCGATAAAAAAACGGCGCTGTACCAGACAGCGCCGTTTTTCTTCCAGCTTAACGCTTACTGCTTGAGGCCGGGTTTAACCCTGAGCACGTTCGGCGATAAAGCCCAGTGCCATGTCGATACGGGCCAACACCTGCTCCTTGCTCAGCAGGGCAATCACGCCGTCGATGGCCGGGGACTGGCCAATACCGGTCACCGCTACTCGCAGCGGCATACCGACCTTGCCCATGCCCAGTTCCAGCTCGGCGGCGGCGGCGTTAATGGCCTCGTGAATCGCCGGCGCCTGCCAGTCAGACAGTTCCGCCAGCTTGGCGCGAACCAGCGTCAGCGGCTCGGCCGCCACAGGACGCAGATGCTTCTTGGCGGCACCCGCCTCGAACTCGGCGAAGTCTTCGAACAGATAACGGCTCTGGGCCGCCAGCTCTTTCAGGGTGTTGCAGCGCTCGGCAAACAGGGTCACCACCTCGGCCAGGGCCGGGCCCTTGCTGGTATCGATACCCTGATCCTGCATGTGCCACTGCAGATGCTCGGCCACTTCGGCGGCAGGGAGGGTCTTGATGTAGTGCTGGTTCAGCCACAACAGCTTGTCGGTATTGAAGGCAGAAGCAGACTTGCCGATGGCGTCGAGCGAGAACAGTTCGATCATCTCTTCCAGCGAGAATATTTCCTGATCACCATTGGACCAGCCCAGGCGCACCAGGTAGTTGAGCAGCGCCTGAGGCAGATAGCCGTCGTCCCGGTACTGCATCACGCTGACCGCACCGTGGCGCTTGGACAGCTTGGCGCCGTCGTCACCCAGGATCATCGACACATGGGCAAACTCCGGCACCGGGGCGCCCAGGGCCTGATAGATGTTGATCTGGCGCGGAGTATTGTTGATATGGTCTTCGCCGCGAACCACATGGGTGATTTCCATGTCCCAGTCGTCCACCACCACACAGAAGTTGTAGGTGGGGGCGCCATCGGTACGGCGGATGATGAGATCATCGAGCTGATCGTTGCCGGTTTCGATGCGGCCACGCACGTGATCGTCGAATACCACTGTGCCTTCGGTGGGGTTCTTGAAACGGATAACACAAGGCGCATCGGCGGCGTGCTCATGCTCGCCATGGCGGCAGGTGCCGTCGTAGCGGGGCTTTTCACCGTCGGCCATTTGCTGCTCGCGCAGCGCATCCAGTCGCTCTCTGGAGCAGTAGCATTTATAGGCTTTGCCTTCGGCCAGCAGCTGATCGATAAGCGCGTTATAACGGTCAAAACGCTGAGTCTGATAATAGGGACCCTCGTTCCAGGTCAGGCCCAGCCAGTTCATGCCTTCGAGGATGGCGTCAATGGCCTCCTGAGTGGAGCGTTCCAGATCGGTATCTTCGATACGCAGCACAAATTCACCCTGCTGGTGACGGGCATAGAGCCAGGAATACAGGGCCGTACGGGCACCACCTACGTGGAGAAAGCCGGTGGGGCTGGGAGCAAACCGCGTTTTAACTGTCATTCTTTCTGCCTTAGCTGGTAAATAAAGCCCAAATGAGCTTGGGTTAAACAAAGTGGCGACTATTTTAGCACCCGCCTGTAACGGGTTAAACGCTTTGTCCTCGAGTTGATCGCTGCCACTGTCAACAAAAGCGGTCAACTGCTTCAAATCAACCGCTTCAAAAGGAGCTGTCCGACCGCTTGTCGGCCGCACGGCCCGCGGATACACTGGTGGTCACGAGGTGCCTATTAATGACCAGAAGACAATCAGCAATGAAACGGAACAAGCCGGATTCTTTCGGCACCAAAATCAATCGGCTGACTCTGCCGGCACGGCAGGGGATCGGCTGTGCGCTGCAGTGCTGGCAACGGATTCCCCGACTTCACAAAATCGGATTACTGGTTCTGTTGCCCGCCTGGTTGCTGCTACTGACCTGGCAACCGGGACCAACGCCGTTGGCGGTACCGGTAACCGGCAGCCTGAGCCTGCCGCTGTCTGCGGCCGAAAAACGGGAAATTCCGGTGCCCGATGGCGGTAAGCGACTCGATCACACCCTGGCCCAGGGCGAAACCCTGGCCGCCCTGTTCCGCCAGTGGCAGCTGCCGGGCCAGGATCTCATTGCTCTGGTGCGGGCCGAGCCGTCCTATAAACCGCTCAGTAACCTGCGCGCGGGGCAGGACCTGACCCTGGTGCTCAACGCCGATGGCCAGCTGCATTATCTGGAAGTCCGGGACAAGGGCCTGCTGCTGAACGCCTTTCGCCGCATGGGACAGGAATTCAGCATGCTGACCACGCCATAGAAGGGATTAGGGATTAGGGAATAGAGAACCGGAGTCGGGTTCTGTTCCCCCACTCCCCATTCCCCACTCCCCATTCCCTACTCACCGGTCTTGCCGGCCTTACCGGTGTTCGGCCAGCAGCGCCAAGAGTCCGTCTTCGTCCATGATGTCGATGCCCAGCTCCTGGGCCTTCACCAGCTTGGAGCCCGCCGCTTCACCGGCCACCACGCAGCTGGTTTTGGCCGATACCGAGCCCGCTACCTTGGCGCCCAGTGCCTGCAATGCCGTCTTGGCATCACTGCGGGACAGTTGCGTCAGGGTGCCGGTCAGCACGAAGGTCTGCCCCGCCAGCGGCTGGGCATCGGCGGCCACCGGTTCAATTTCCGGCCAGTGCAGACCGCAGCCGTCCTGCTCCCGGGAATTCGTCAGCGCCTGTACTACCTCCAGGTTGTGAGGCTGGCGGAAGAAGTAGTAGATATGCTTGGCCACGATTTCACCTACATCCGGCACCGCCAGCAGGCTGTCCACCTCGGCATTCATCACCGCCTCCAGGGTCAGAAAGTGCCGGGCCAGGTTGTTGGCGGTCGCCTCTCCGACTTCCCGTATTCCCAATGCATAGAGAAAGCGGGGCAGAGTGGTACTGCGCGCCTTGTCCAGTGCCGTCAGCAACTTGGCGGCCGACTTGTCCCCCATCCGCTCCAGCCCCGCCAGATCCTGATGACTCAGCCGAAACAAATCCGCCGGTGTCTTGATCCTGTCCTGCTCCACCAGCTGATCGATGAGTTTGGTGCCCAGCCCCTCTATATCCAGCGCCTTGCGCGAAGAGAAATGCTTGATCGCCTCCTTGCGCTGCGCGGCACAGAAGAGGCCACCGGTACAGCGGGCCACCGCCTCCCCTTCGATGCGTTCTATGTCCGAGTCGCATACGGGGCAGCGGGCCGGAAACTCGATAAGCCGGGCATCTTCGGGCCGTCGTTCCAGCACCACCGCCGCCACCTGAGGGATCACGTCTCCGGCCCGGCGCACTATCACCGTATCGCCAATCATCACCCCCAGCCGGGCAATTTCGTCGGCGTTGTGCAGGGTCGCATTTGACACCACCACGCCGGCCACCTGCACCGGATCCAGCTTGGCGACCGGGGTAATGGCGCCGGTGCGACCGACCTGAAATTCCACATTCAGCAGCCGGGTCAGCTCTTCCTGTGCCGGAAACTTGTGGGCTGTTGCCCAACGCGGCGCCCGGGCCACGAAGCCGAGCCGTTCCTGTAGCACCAGCTCGTCCACCTTGTAGACAACGCCGTCTATCTCGTAGGGCAGCTGATCGCGCCGGTGCAGAATATCGTCGTGATATTGCTCACAACCGGCCCGTCCCTGCATGCGCTTCACCTCGGGGCTGACCGGCAGTCCCCATCCCTTGAGCCGTTGCAGAATATCGAAATGACGCTCGCCCAGCGGTTCGCCTTCCACCAGGCCGACCCCATAACAATAAAAGGCCAGCGGTCGCTTGGCGGTCACTCGTGAGTCCAGCTGACGCAGGCTGCCGGCAGCGGCATTGCGCGGGTTGGCAAACACCTTGTCACCACTGGCCCGGGCTGCCTCGTTCATCCGTTCGAAACCGGCGCTGGGCATAAAGACTTCGCCGCGTACTTCCAGCCGGGCCGGCCAGTCGTCGCCTCTCAGCTTGAGCGGTATCGCCTTGATGGTACGCACATTCTCGGTGATACCTTCGCCGGTGCTGCCATCGCCCCGGGTGGCGGCCTGTACCAGCCTGCCCTGCTCGTACAGCAGGCTCACCGCCAGGCCATCAAGCTTGGGCTCGCAGCAGAACTCGATGGGGGCGTCACTGCCAAGCCGGCTGTTCAACCGCTTTTCGAAGGCGGCCAGCTCGTCGTCACTGAACACGTTATCCAGCGACAGCATCGGCAGGGCGTGACGCACCTCGGGGAAGGCAGATACCGGGGCGCCGCCTACCTTCTGGCTGGGCGAGCCCGAATCCAGCCATTCGGGATGGGCCTGCTCCAGCGCAATCAGCTCGCGCATCAAGCGGTCGTACTCCGCATCCGGAACCGTGGGGGCATCGGCCACATAGTATTGCTCATTATAAATATCGAGCTGTTCGCGCAGGGCAAGAATTCGGGTTTGGGTATCATTCATGGGGCTATTCCGCTTAAACAAAAATGCGGCCCTCGGCCGCACTTTATTATTACAATCAGGCTTGCTGGGCACAATCAGGATTATTGGGCCTGGCTGTCGTAGTCTCTCAGCTGCTCCCGGCAATGGGCCAGATAATCGGGACTGAGCGGACTACGCTGGCCATCCAGTAACAGGGCATCCAGGTCCTCAGCCATGTTTTCGGCCGTTTGCACCATCAGGTTGAAGTGGTTCTTGGCCATACCGGGTTTCGGCAGCTGCATGAACATCGACACCCCGGGAGTGCTGAATTGCGCCATGGCGTTGGGATTGAAGGTGCCGGGCTTGACCATGTTGATCAGGCTGAACAGCGCCTCACCCTGAGGGGTCGGGGTCTGATGGCGATGAAAAATATCCATGTCGCCGAAACAGAAGCCGGCGTCGGTCAGGGCCCGGGCCAATTCGCCGCCTGCCAGTTGCTGATTGGGCCGGGCCACCAGGTTGATGACGTAAACGTCCTGCCAGGTCTTGGGAAGGTCCCGCCGCGGGGCAGCCGGGACTGACTCCGGTTCGGCATTATGGATGGGTTCGGGTGCA
>JBFGZI010000165.1:0-5382 GCA_041586855.1 Oceanisphaera sp.
CGTTTCTACGATGCGCTCGCGCTCATCAAGCGACTGGTGAACATAGGTGACGCCAAGTCACTGGCCTGCCACCCGGCCTCCACCACCCACCGTCAGATGAGCGAAGCCGAGCAGGCCCAGGCCGGCGTCAAGCCGGAGATGATCCGTTTATCCATCGGCATAGAGCACAGCGACGACATCATCGCCGACCTGGAGCAGGCGCTGAAGGCCTGAACCCTTAAGCGATAACATTATATGCGGAGGGCCGACCCAGCGGCAGAAGGGTTAGCTCTCCCGACTCGCCGTAAATCCCTCCCGATACGTCCAGCAACACATCAATGCCAGTTATTAATTTCGCTACTGGAACCATTAGCAAACCGATTATCAGTTGTTTGCCGGAAACTGCTAGCGTGATGCAATCCAATTAGCCGTCGGAAATATTAATGTCTCCCTTAGAACAACTGAAAGAATGGCAGCCAGAAGCACAAGCCATTCGTCGTCGTATCCATCGTCATCCTGAGCTTGGCTTTGAAGAACGTAATACCCAGGCGCTGGTCGTAGAGCACCTGACCGTCTATGGGGTAGACGAGATTTGTACCGACTTTGCCGAAACGGCAGTAGTAGCGGTGATCCATGGCAACCAGGGGCCGGGTAAACGTATCGGTTTGCGTGCCGATATGGATGCCCTACCGATTGATGAAGAAAATACCTTCGAACACAAATCCGGCTGTGCCGGCAAGATGCACGCCTGTGGTCACGACGGCCACACTACCATGCTACTGATGGCGGCAAGATACCTTGCTCTGCACAAGGATTTCAAAGGTACTGCCGTCCTGTTCTTCCAGCCAGCGGAAGAAGGAGTGGGAGGTGCCGAACGGATGATAAATGAAGGCGTACTAGAGCGTTTCCCAGTGGATAGCTGCTTTGCTCTGCACAATATGCCTGGCATTCCTGCAGGCCAGTTTGCCTTCCGGGAAGGGCCCATCATGGCCAGTTCGGATCGGCTGTTTATTACCGTCAAGGGTGATAGCGGTCACGCCGGTCTACCCCACAAAACCCGGGATCCCTTGTTGGTGGCGACCCATATCTATCAGGGTATCCAGGCTCTGGTCAGCAGGACTTTTAGTCCGCTGGAGCCTGTCGTCATTTCGGTAACCCAAATCCACGGCGGTGAAACCACCAACGCCATCGCCGACGAGGCTCATATCAGCGGTACCTTCCGCACCCTGGCACATGATACCCGCAATAACGTCATCACCAGGCTGCAAACCCTGGTGCCTAATCTGGCCAAAGCCTTCGAAATGGAAGCTGAATTCCGACTCGGTCCTGTCAGCCATCCGCCTACCGTCAACACTCCCGCAGAAACTGCCATGGCGGTTCAAGCCGCTACTGCGGTAGCCGGTGAGGCCGGAGTAGATGGAGCTACCGAGCCACTGATGGGAAGCGAGGACTTCGCCTATTTCCTCGGCAAGGTGCCGGGCTGCTACGGCTTTATCGGCAACGGCAGCAACGACCCCGGCTGCAGCGTAGGGCTGCACAACAAACGATATGACTTTAACGATTCAATTATACCGGCGGGTGCGGCCTATTTCGTGACCCTGGTACACCAGATGGGATAACCCCGAAACGGCTCTCCAGAATCGGAGGGCCAATTCTGTTAATTCAAGAAAGGACTCCAGCAATGTCATCCATCAATACCGGGGCGGTTTCTCGTCCCTCCAACATGATCCAGCGGATCGAACGCATCGGCGATAAACTGCCGCACCCCTTTTATCTGTTTATCTATCTGTGCGGCGCCGTCATGGTATTGTCGGCCCTGATTAACGCCATAGGCGGCAGCGTCATTCACCCGGGCAACGGCAACGAGATAATGGTGCGCAGTCTGCTAAGTGGTGAAGGACTAATCTACATCCTACAGTCCATGGTCGGCAATTTCGTGTCATTCAAGCCGCTCGGCCTGGTGTTGTGCATGATGCTGGCGGTGGGGCTGATGCAGGAAGTGGGTCTGGCCGAGGCGGCAATCAAGGCCTCTTTGCTCAATGCCCCACGCAAGTTTGTCACCGGAACCGTCTTTATGGTGGGTATCATCGGCAACCTTGCCTCGGATGCTGCCTTTATCCTAGTGCCGCCTCTGGCTGGTATTGTCTTTGCCGCGACCAACCGCAACCCCATAGTCGGCATTGCCGCCGGCTTCGTGGCAGTGGCCGCCGGCTTTACCGCTAATCTGTTTATCGCCGGTACCGATGTACTCTTGTCGGGTATATCCACCGAAGCTGCGGCCGTGGTGCAGGCGACAGAAGTATCTCCGGCCGCCAACTGGTACTTTATGCTGATCTCAGTTCCCTTACTGGTGATCGCGGGTACCTTGATTACCGATAAATATATCGAGCCCCGCTTTGATTCACTGCGTAGTCGTGAAGGCGCCGACATGGGGCAGAGCTACACAGTCTCAACCCAAGAAAAGCAGGCGCTGAAATGGACTCTGGCCGCCGCTGCCATCTACCTGGCGCTGTTCCTGCTGGTACTGCTGCCGCCCGGTTCTCCGCTGCGCAACGCCGATGGTGGACTGGTACCATCGCCATTTCTGAGCGGTATCATCCCGGTGATCATGGGTTTCTTTATCCTCTGTGCCGTGGTGTTCGGCGTGAAGTCGGGGGCCATCAAGCAAGCTGACGATGTGCCGGAGTTGATGACCAAGGCATTGAAAAGTGTAGGCGGCTACATAGTCCTGGTATTTGTGATCGCCCAGTTTATCGGCTGGTTCAGCTGGTCTAATCTGGCCATCTATGTGGCAGTAAATGGGGCCGAATGGTTATCCGGGCTGCAGCTGCCCAATATCGTGATGCTGGCGCTGTTCATGGTGCTGGCCGGTGCCATGAACCTGATCGTATTCAGCGGTTCTGCCCAGTGGGCCATCATGGCGCCGGTATTTATACCGCTCTTTATGCTGCTGGGCGTAGACCCTGCCAATACCCAGATGGCCTACCGTATCGCGGATTCCACCACCAACATTATCTCGCCCACCAACCCTTATATCCCCATGGTGCTTGCGTTGATCGCCCGCTATAACCCCGAGGTACGCTTCGGTACCTTTCTGGCGATGATGTTGCCCTATGCCCTGTTGCTATTCACAATCTGGGGTGGCGCTTTCTTGCTGTACTTCATGCTGGGACTGCCAGTCGGGCCCATGTAATCACGCTACTGCTCCCGGTTGGCCCGGGAGCAGTACCAGCCCCAGCTTTACCGCCTGCCAATTCACCACCTGCTCCTGAATCTTGAGACAGAACTCGTCGATCAGCGGCCGCTGGGCATCCTTGCGTAGCAATAACCCCACCTGACGGTACTGGTAAGGCGCGCGGATGGGCAGAAAACGGATGCCAGGCGTATTGTCGATGGCAAAAATGGTCGAAGAAAGAATGGCCGAGCCCAGGCCACTGGAGATCATGCCCAACAGGGTGGAGGTGTGGGAAGCATTGAACTCGGGATCATAGCTTAACCCGATACGATGAAAGGCCTCGTCGGCCAGGGTGCGTAAACTGTTCCCCGGGCTGACACCGATACCTGCGTGCTCGTAAGCCTGCTCCCAACTGATTCTTTCGGCGTTTGCCAAGGGATGATCTTCGCGGCAAGCCAGACACAGATAATCTTGAAACAACGGGATAAAATGAAGTTCGGGATGATAGCTGGGGGTATTGATGCCCACATCGGCCCGGCCTTCAAGCACAGAACGCGTGATGTCATCCACCTGCTCTTCGATCAGGCGGAAAGTGAAATCGTTATGTTGGCGTTTCATGCTGTTCAGCGTCATGGGAGCCAACGAGGCGGACAAGGTGTAGAGAGACGACACCACCAATGACTTATGAAAGCCGTGACTACGGTCGCGGTTATCCCGTAGCAGCTTATCCAACCGATTGACGATGACACGGGCCTCCCGATACAGTGCCTCACCGGCCTGAGTCAAGCTGAGTTCCCGTCCTTCCCGTATAAATAATTCACCTTCCAGTTGCTGCTCCAGCCGTTTCAGCATCTGGCTAAGAGCCGACTGGGTCAGGTGAACTCGCTCGGCGGCACGAGTAATATTGCGCTCTTCCACCAGGGTGATAAAAGCCTTGAGCTGACGGTAACTGATATCCATGAGGTGCAACTCCAAGCTCGATAAGGCATGCAACTATAACACGCCATAACCACGCTCAGTGGTCGAACAGAGCCGTCATTGTCCCGGGCAACCCTCTTCAGGGAAGATGCGAAAACAACAGGCCGGCTTCTCCATCTGGCCCTTTCAGCCTTCCTCGGCCATGCTTGAGGATATGCCTGAAAGGAGCCAGACATGTCTGTTAATCCGGAGTTGTCACCCCGTCGTCATTCCAGCCAGGCCAAGGATGAACAGGCCCTGGTCACCGAACAGTTGCAGCACTTTGGTATAGATCCCGACAGCCCCTATGGGCGGAGTCTGGGCCAGGCGGTGCTCAACCTCAACCGTACCAATCAGGACATTCACGCGCTCTGGCAACTGACCCAGGACACCCTCGTCAGCCTGCCGGCCGAGCAGCAGGTCAGCCAGTTCAACGCCAAAAAATTTCTCTCCTTTCAGCTGGCCAAGGTGCTGGAAAACCTGCAGACCCCGTTTCGTCAGCAATGGCGCGGCCTGAACATGGAGTTGGGTTCACGGCTGGCCAAGGGCCCCTATCCGCTGTTTGATCGGGTGCCGGCGCTGTTTTCCGCCAATCCGGTGATCGTGCGCACCGCCACCTATGTCTATGCCTGTACCGAATGGATCGACGACGCCTTTCAGGGTCGGGAGTCCAGCCATCCCATCTATACCCGGCTGCTCAACCCCACCTCGCTGGCGCTGGCCAATACCATGGTCGAGCTGGAGGCCGGCCCCCACTGCGCCAACTATCTGGCCTGGAACTTCAACTCCGGCATGGCCGCCATCGATGCCCTGCTGGGCACGGTACTGGAGCGTGACGATGTGCTGCTGGTCAGTCGCAATGTCTATGGCGGCGTGCATCAGCTGTTGCAGGACTATTACGCCCGACCGCAAAAGCTGGGCGTCACCCTGGTCTGGTTTGACGGCACCACAGCCAATGAATTCCACCAGGCTCTGCAACAGGCACTCACCGATCATCAAGAGGCCCTGGACCGGGGCGCGCGGCTGCGGGTCTATATCGAGTCGCCCTGCAACCCCCATGGCTTTATGCTGGATGTGCCCGCCATCTGCCGGCTCGGCCACGAGGCCGGTGCCCTGGTGATGCTGGATGCCACCCTGGCCACCCCTGTGCTGTTCCGCCCGCTGCAGCGCGCCGACAAGGCCGAACGTCCGGATTTTGTCATCCACTCCTATACCAAGGATCTGAGCGGTACCGGCAGCACCACCGCCGGTGTGGTGATAGGCGAACAGCC
>JBFGZI010000166.1:0-5381 GCA_041586855.1 Oceanisphaera sp.
GAACCTGCGACCACCCGCTTAGAAGGCGGGTGCTCTATCCAGCTGAGCTAAGGGCGCTTTTTTCGACATCAGGCTACAGCAAGGCTGCGGCGTAACGGGGCGGGATGATACCTATTTGCCTTGCGGTGGTCAACGGCTTTATCCGGCTGGAGTTGTCGAGCGAAAGCCGTTGGCGCTTGCTTATCAAAGCCGGGAAAAAATGCGACAATTACCGCAGGTTTATAAAGGTGAGAATCAACGCAGATGTCAGCTCAAATAATCGATGGAAAAGCGATTGCACAGGCGGTACGCAGCCAGGTGGCCGAACGAGTGGCCGAACGAATCCGTGCGGGCAAACGCGCGCCGGGTCTGGCGGTGATACTAGTGGGTGCCAATCCGGCCTCTCAGGTCTATGTCGGCAGCAAACGCCGGGCCTGTGAAGAGGTCGGCTTTATTTCCAAGTCTTACGATTTACCCAAGGAAACCACAGAGCAGCAACTGCTGGAATTGATTGATGAGCTGAATCAGGACGCCAGCATCGACGGTATTCTGGTGCAACTGCCGCTGCCGGCCCATATCGACAGCACCCCGGTGATTGAACGCATTCATCCGCACAAGGATGTGGACGGCTTTCATCCCTACAATATCGGCCGTCTGGCCCAGCGCATTCCGGCGCTGCGTCCCTGTACCCCCAAAGGGATCATCACCCTGCTTGAGCGTAGCCATATCAAGACCCATGGTCTCAACGCCGTAGTGGTGGGCGCGTCCAATATCGTTGGTCGTCCCATGACCCTGGAGCTGCTGCTGGCCGGCTGCACCACCACCACCTGCCATCGCTTTACCGAAGATCTCAAGGCGCAGGTGGCAAGAGCCGACCTGCTGGTGGTGGCGGTGGGCAAGCCGCACTTTATTCCCGGAGACTGGATCAAGCCCGGTGCCGTGGTGATTGATGTGGGCATCAACCGGCTGGACGACGGTCGTCTGGTGGGCGATGTGGAATATGCGGTGGCCGCCGAGCGTGCCTCCTATATTACCCCCGTGCCCGGCGGCGTGGGTCCGATGACGGTGGCTTCCCTGATTGAAAACACCCTGATTTCCTGCGAACGCTATCATGATCTGTAAGCAGAAATCGGTCTATATCAAGTAAGGACACCTCATGCAGTGGCCCGACAAGGATGTGCTCTACACGGTAATTTTCGGCACCGAAACTCCGGCGGGCCGCCGCTTCGATATTGCCCTTATCGTTGCTATTCTGCTGTCCATCGCCGTCTTGCTGCTGGACTCGATAGGCTCGGTTCGAGAGCAATACGGCAGCCTGCTGTATGGACTGGAGTGGTTTTTTACCCTGTCCTTTACTCTGGAATATGGCGTGCGGATCTACTGTTCCCAGAACCGGCTTGCCTATATCCGAAGCTTTTACGGCGTTATCGACCTGCTGGCGGTAATGCCGACCTATCTGGCCGTTTTCATTCCCGGCGCCAGTTTCCTGATGATCATCCGTCTGCTGCGGGTATTGCGGATTTTCCGCATTCTCAAGCTGATGCGTTATGTCAACGAAGCCAATGTGTTGCTGCGCTCTATCAATCAGAGCCGGCGCAAGATACTGGTGTTCTTCAGCAGCCTCTTTATTCTGGTGACCCTGTTTGGCTCTCTGCTTTATGTGGTGGAAGGGCCGGAAAACGGTTTTACCAGCATCCCTATCAGTATTTACTGGGCCATCGTCACCATCACCACCGTTGGTTTTGGCGATATCACGCCGCAAACCCCGTTGGGTCAGGCCATTGCCTCCGTCACCATGTTGATGGGTTACGCCATTATTGCGGTGCCCACCGGTATTCTCAGTGCCGAGCTGGGCCGCGAGTTGCGACGGGAATACGAACATCGCCATTGTCCCCAGTGTGACAAGGGCGGGCACGACAGGGATGCCGGTTATTGCAAATATTGCGGCGGAGAAATGGAGCCACCGCAGGAGTAATACCGATCATATTAAACAAATGGTCTATTTAATTTCTGTATCAATGTCGGACAAAGGGTCAGCTCCACCGACCCGCTTCAAGCACATCCATGTGACGCTCAGCACATGACATCCCTGTCATGTGATGGTCGGTGGAGCAGATCCCTTTGTCCTCCTTGATGCTCCGGCACTACCTGTTGGCACTGTCTGCAGGCAACTCGGTGTTCCAGAAGAGGTAACAGAGAACGGCTCCCACGACCGTGAAATGCCAGGGACGGCATTTCCGAGCCCCCAGGGATGGGTTTATGGCGTGTCGAGGGAGACGGCTGTGTTGCCTCTGGTCTGGGGCCTCAATATGACCAGATCATTACTGGGATTGGTATAATATCCGTCATAACTAATAAAGGGAGCCTCGGCTCCCTTTATTCATGATGCTGTGTCGACCCATTACTCTTTGGTGTCTTCCATCAGCTCGTCCAGCTTGCGGTCGGCTTCGGCGGCGGCGTCATCCATGGCCTGTTCCATTTCTGCTGCCTGTTCACTGGCAGCGTCCTTGATGCTTTCGGCGGTTTCATCCAGCTTCTCGCCCATTTTTTCCATGGTGCCCTGTTCTTCCATGCCCAGAGCTTCTTTGGTGTCGTCAGCCATTTCCTGACTCTGTTCCTGCATTTGTTCTATGGACTCATCCATCTTTTCGCCGGCTTCCTCTGCGGGTCCCTTGTTATCGCAGGCAGCCAGACCAAAGGCGGTAACAGAGGTCAGTAATAATATGTTAAGCCATGATTTCTTCATCTTCTGCTCCTCGCTGGGGATGTTTGCGGCCGGGCCGCTGTTGTGTTTTTACCTTACTAGTAATAGCCCAGACACGAGTGAAACAACAGCCGGTCAATAATTTAAAAAAACGGAGTTTATTTAAAATATTCATATGAATCAGTAATTAATGACAGGTTGCGAACCAGAATGACGTAAACAGATCGGGGCGGGCGACGACGGATATGACGGGGACTGTCATTTGACGCTTACAAAAGAGGCAGTATTGGAGTGTTCCGGGCTGAAGAGAATCAAACGGGTCCTGTTGCGGCTCGGGGTTTATACCAATTTGAATAAACATCTGATCATTTTTAAACCCGAGCACCGAGTTGTCTGTAGACGATGCCAACAGGCAACTCCCTGGCATCAGCGAGGATAAAGGGATCGGCTCCGCCGACCCTCCGCGCCAGGGATGGCGCGGCGGAGCCTACATGGAGGTATTCACGGCTTGTCGGAGGAGCGGGCCCTTTGTCCGACCTTTGCAGAGCAACCAAATGGATCGGTTATTTATCTGTTTGGTATTATGACAAGTCAAAAACAGGGCGCCAATGTTGGCGCCCTGAATCATTGCTCAATATGTTCCCGAGAGCAGACAGCCCGAAGGACGCCTTACTTGCGGCGCCAGAGGGTGCCCTGAGGGCCGTCTTCCAGCACTATGCCCATGGCGGTGAGGCTGTCTCGCGCCGCATCGGCGGCGGCCCAGTCCTTGTTCTTGCGGGCATCCAGACGCGCCTGGATCAGACGCTCTATTTCGGCAACTTCGTCGTCGGCCCCGGCGTTACCGCGCAGGAAGCTCTCGGGATCCTGACTCAAGAGACCCAGCACGCCGGCCAGTTCACGCAGACGACCGGCCAGAGCGGCGGCGGTCGTGTCGTCCTTGCCCTTGAGGCGGTTGATTTCGCGAGCCAGATCGAACAGCACCGAGTAGGCTTCGGGGGTGTTGAAGTCGTCGTTCATTGCCGTCTTGAAACGCTCGACAAACTCCTCGCCACCGGCTGCTTCGGTCACCGGCAGGCCACGCAGGGCGGTATAGAAGCGCTCCAGCGCGCTGTGCGCCTTGTTCAGGTTGTCATCCGAATAGTTGAGCTGGCTGCGATAGTGGCCGGACAGCAGGAAATAACGGATGGTTTCGCCGTCAAAATGTCCCAGCACGTCGCGAATGGTGAAGAAGTTGCCCAGTGACTTGGACATCTTCTCCTGATCCACCATCACCATTCCCGAGTGCATCCAGGTGTTGACATAGGGGCTGTGGTTGGCGCAGCAACTCTGGGCGATTTCGTTTTCGTGATGGGGGAACTGCAGATCCGAGCCGCCGCCATGAATGTCGAAATGCTTGCCCAGGTGCTTGCCGTTCATGGCCGAACATTCGATGTGCCAGCCGGGACGACCCGGTCCCCAGGGCGATTCCCAGCTCGGCTCGCCAGGCTTGGACGGTTTCCACAGCACGAAGTCGAGCGGATTACGCTTGCTTTGCTCCACTTCGACTCGGGCGCCGGCCTGCAATTGCTCCAGATTCTGGCCCGAAAGCTTGCCGTAGTCGGCAAAGCTGTTCACTGCAAACAGCACGTCGCCGCTGTCGGCCACATAGGCATGACCGTCGTCGATCAGGGTCTGCACCATATCGATGATTTCGGGGATATGCTGGGTGGCCTTGGGCTCTATGTCGGGGCGGGCGATATGCAGGGCGTCGAAATCCCGGTACATGTCGGCGGTAAGCCGCTCGGTCAGGGCATCGCAGCTTTCGCCGTTTTCGGCCGCCCGCTTGATGATCTTGTCGTCAATATCGGTGATGTTGCGCACGAATGTCAGATCAAAGCCCAGATAACGCAGATAGCGGGTGACCACGTCGAAGGCGACGAAGGTACGGCCATGGCCGATGTGGCAGAGATCGTAAATGGTGACACCACAGACGTACATGCCGACCTTGCCGGGCACCAGAGGGATGAATTCTTCTTTTTGTCGGGTCAGGGAGTTGTAGATTTTCAGCATGATTCCACGTCTTGGTGAGGTGTAAGATAGATAGAACGGCACTATTGAACCTTTAATGGCCATTCGGTGCAAGCCTTGCGGTCACGGGGGTTCGCTAAAGCGGCCGCTTGCGCTAAAATCGAGCTCTGAACCTACTATCTGGATAACTATTATGGTCACACTGCACACTAGCCACGGCGACATCACCCTGAATCTGTTTGCCGACAAGGCCCCGGACACCGTTGCCAACTTCCTGCAATACTGCCGCGACGGCCACTACGACAACACCCTGTTCCACCGGGTCATCGACGGTTTCATGATTCAGGGCGGCGGTTTCGGCCCCGGTTTTGAAGAAAAAGAAACCCGTGCCCCGGTCAAGAACGAAGCCGACAACGGCCTGTCCAACAAGGTTGGCACCGTGGCCATGGCCCGTACCATGGAACCACATTCCGCTACCGCCCAGTTCTTTATCAACGTCAACGACAACGACTTCCTGAACTTCAAGTCCGCCACCAGCCAGGGTTACGGCTACTGCGTGTTCGGCGAAGTGGTTGAAGGCATGGACGTGGTCGAGAAGATCAAGGGCGTGGCCACCGGCACCCGTGGTTACGTGCACCAGGACGTACCTATGGAAGACGTGCTGATCACCGGCGTAACCGTCAGCGAGTAA
>JBFGZI010000167.1:0-5365 GCA_041586855.1 Oceanisphaera sp.
ACCCGCAGGGCAGCGCTTGTGGGGTCTTGCTACTGCGTTATCGCTTATTTATGTAGAGTGACTACATGGCATAAGCGCTGCCTTGTATCAAGGCCCCACAAACTGCTGCAAAAATCATCGCGAAAGGTCAACAGACCCTAGGGTGTCGACCTCTTGTTGCATCAGCTGTTGCAGCTCTGTGTTGTCGAAATGGGTGTGGCTGTCTTAATGCAGATCGGCACAGAATGACCGGTTGCGCAGATGGTTTGGATGCGATCTTGCTCACAAGCTGCCAAAAAGAGCGGTGCTGCGGGTATCAAAAAACGTTTTTGATGCTCATTTGAATATCTTACGGCCTGTCCTTAGTCTGGTAATCATACCCCCTATCCACTAAAATGGGCGCGCTTAAAGTAGAGCTGATGCGGCATGTCTTTAAATCCGCCATCAATACTAATGACGGTTACCTGAAACAAAAGGATCTGGTCGATGACCCACGAGAGTTACTTGTCCGCCTGGCAGCAGAGCCAGGAACTGGCAGAGTCCATGCAGCCCCTTATCGGCAAACTGTATCGCAACCAGGGGGTGGAAATTTGCGTCCATGCGCGTCCCCTGCTGAATGCCTCTACCATCGACATTATCAAGGCACATCGTGTGGTGAGTCGCCACGAAGGGAAGGCCCTGTTAGTCAGCCAGAGCTACCCGGTGCTGAAGGCACTGAGCGAGCTGGATCTGGCGCCGGCCAGCATCGATCTGGGCAAGCTGGCGGTACATTACTGGCAAGCACATCAGGACGAATCTGGTCTGGATGATTTTCTGCGCAGTGAGCTGGCTTCTGCCCTGAACACCGCCCATGACAACAAGCCGACCGATGTGGTGTTGTACGGCTTTGGCCGTATCGGCCGGCTGCTGGCGCGGCTGCTGATCGAGCGCTCCGGTGGAAATCATGGTCTGCGTCTGCGTGGCATAGTGGTACGTGGCTCGGTTGACGATCTGGAAAAGCGTGCCAGTCTGCTGCGTCGCGACTCCGTACATGGCCCTTTCAACGGCTCTATCGAAGTTGATACCGAAAATCATGCCATCATCGCCAACGGTACCTATATTCAGGTGATCTACGCCAATAGTCCGGAAGAGATCGACTATACCCAGTACGGTATCGACGATGCGTTGATCGTTGATAACACCGGTAAATGGCGTGATGAAGCCGGTCTGGGCCTGCACCTCAAGGCCAAGGGCGCCGCCAAGGTGCTGTTGACCGCGCCGGGTAAAGGCGACATCAAGAACATCGTGTTTGGTGTCAACGACAACATGATACTGCCGGAAGACCGCATCATGTCGGCGGCCTCCTGTACCACCAACGCCATTACCCCTGTGTTGAAGGCGGTGAACGATGCCTACGGTGTGAAAAATGGTCACGTAGAAACCGTCCATTCCTACACCAATGACCAGAACCTGATCGATAACTTCCACAAGGGCGATCGCCGTGGTCGCAGTGCCGCACTGAACATGGTACTGACCAGCACGGGCGCCGCCTCTGCCGTGGCCAAGGCGCTGCCGGAGCTTAAAGGCAAGCTCACCGGCAACGCCATCCGGGTTCCGACGCCCAACGTCTCCATGGCGGTGATTAACCTGAATCTGGATAAAGCCACCACCGCCGAAGAGCTGAACGAGTATCTGCTCAAGGTGTCACTGGACTCACCGCTGCACAACCAGATTGACTTCAGTACCAGCAGCGAGCTGGTGTCCACCGATATGGTGGGCTCTCGTTTTGCCGGTATCGTCGACTCACTGGCCACTATCGCCGAAGGCGATCGGGCCGTGCTCTATGTCTGGTATGACAACGAGTTCGGTTACAGCTGCCAGGTGGTGCGCGTGATGCAGAAAATGGCCGGCATAGAGCTGATGGACCTGCCCGCCTGAAGGTGGATACAGACTGATACAGGCAAATAGTGCCTTAACAGTTGGGAAGGGGCGGCCATGAGCTGCCCCTTTGTTTTCGTGGCGGTCACATCCATACCGCCCAGAGGAGAAAGTGCCATGTCATCTATTCAGCACGCGATCAAAAATATGCCCGAAGAGGTGTATCAGAAGTTGAGGACAGCGGTCGAACTCGGCAAGTGGCCGGACGGCTCTGTGCTGACCCCCGAACAAAAGGAAAGCAGTATGCAGGCGGTACTGCTCTGGCAGTCGATGCATAACGACAATCCCGAGCACATGACCATCGGCAAGGGCGGCGAGCTGGTGATGAAGAGCAAGTCGGAGCTACGCCGCCAGTTCCGCGATGAAGCCGAGATCACCCGCCAGAAACTGAATTAACCTGTGTTGTGAAGGGAGAGGGGAGTAACATCACTCCTCACTCCTCACTCCTCACTCCTCACTCCCACCTGAACTTTTTCTTGTACAAACTTGATCTCATTGTACAACTACGTCTATCTTTTAAGACATAGTTATACAAAAGGTGAAGGCATGTACAAGTTTGATCCAAAGGTGATACGCGTCGGCATCAGCGGTTGCCTGGCTGGGCAGCCGGTGCGTTTCGACGGCGGTCACAAGCGTTCCGATTTCTGTACCGAAGAGCTGGCCGGCTTCGTGGAGTTTGTGCCCCTGTGTCCGGAGATAGCCATCGGTCTGGGCACACCCCGACCCAGCATACGGCTGATCAATCAGGGCGGCGAGATACTGGCGCAGACGGCGAAGGGCGAAGACGTCACCGCAGCCTTGCGCGATTACGGCCAGAAGATGGTGACGCAGTTTGATGGGCTCAGTGGCTATGTGCTCTGCGCCAAATCCCCCAGCTGCGGCATGGAACGGGTGCGGGTCTACCATGACAGTGGCAAGGGCAATGCCAAGGAAGGCACCGGTATCTATGCCGCCGAACTGATGCGGGCACTGCCATTGCTGCCGCTGGAAGAAGACGGTCGCCTCAACGATCCGCTGTTGCGGGAAAACTTCGTGACCCGGGTCTTTGCCCTGCATGACTGGCAGTGCCTGCGCCACGAGGGGATAACCGCTGCCCGACTCATCGCTTTTCACAGCCGCTACAAATACCTATTGATGGCACACCATCGTGACAGCTATCAGGCGTTGGGCAAGCTGCTGTCCGACCTGTCCTGTGACGTAGAGCAAAAAGCCGATGCCTATATCGGCGGCATGATGCAGGCGCTGGGCAACAATGCCAGCCGCAACAATCACACCAATGTGCTGCAACATCTGCAGGGCTATTTCAAGCAGCAACTCAACGCCCGTCAGCGCCGGGAACTGACCCGTACCATTGAGCAGTATCGACAGGGTATATTGCCGTTGCTGGCGCCCATTACCCTGCTGCGTCATTACCTGGAAGAGCATCCCAATGACTATCTGCACCAGCAGGTGTATCTGAATCCCCACCCGGAGGCATTGCGACTGCGTTATGGCATCTGAACCCCTGTATCCGATCCGGGACGTTTCTCGGCTAACCGGTATCAATCCGGTGACCCTGCGGGCCTGGCAGCGTCGTTATGGCCTGCTGAAGCCGGCCCGTACCGAAAAAGGGCATCGCTTGTATTCCGATGACGACATTGCCCTGATCCGCCAGATACTGCATTGGCTGGATCAGGGGGTCAGTATTGGTCAGGTGAAAGGCCTGTTGGCCGAGCCCGCCCCAGTGGCCTGCGGCTCCAACTGGGAGCAGGCGCGGGAACGACTGATGACGGCGGCACAAGCGCTTAATCTTGGCCGACTGGAAGCCGACTTGCTGGAATTGACCCGCCACTATCCGGCCGAGCTGGTGTTGCGTCGGGTAATAGAGCCCTGGTTACTGGCCCTGGCTCGTCTGCAGCGGCCAGATGCACAGCTTATCGAACAAAGCGCCCTGTCCTTGCTGAAGCGGCTGTTGCACCAGCTGTTGACCATCAAAACCGGGCCAGTGATAGCGGTCGCTCGGGTGGGCCAGGTGAGAGAACAGCTGGCGGTGCTGACCCAGTTTGAATTGCAGGGGCTGGAGTGCCGCAGCCTGGATCTGGGGGTGCTCGATCCGCTGACCTTGCCGCTGGCGGAGGGAAGACTCAAATTTGATGCCCTGGTGGTGATACTGGGGGCGGGCCTGAGTCAGAGCTGGTTCAACGACATGGACTCTGTCTTTCCGCAGCACTGCTTTTTTACCGGTGAACTGGGCACCCTCTATCGGCAGCAAGGCTGGCTGAACCGGCCCTTTTCCGTCACGGTCAGCGAGATTGCGAGGAATCATGATGCGTCATTTAGTCTGGTTCAGAACTGATTTGCGGGTGGCGGATAACCCCGCCCTGTATGAAGCCGCCGCCGATGGCGCCGAGGTGGAGGCGGTGTATGTCGACTGCCCCGGCCAGTGGCAAGAGCATGGCAAGTCGGCCATACAGCGTGACTTTCAGTCCCGTAATCTGCAGGCGCTGAACGAGCAGCTGGCGCAGCTGGGCATACCGCTGACGGTGCTGACCGTCGACACCTTTGCCGAGGTGCCGGACCTGCTGGCTCGGTGGCTGGAGCAGCACAGCTTCGATGCGCTTTATGCCAACCGGGAAGTCGGCATCGACGAACGCAGACGTGACAAGGCGGTGCAGCAGGCTCTGAGTATTCCCTGTCGGGTGTACAACGGCGACTGCGTGGTCGATCACGGCAGCCTGACCACCCGTGGCGGCGACATGTACAAGGTGTTTACCCCCTTCGCCAAAAGCTGGCTGGCCAGCCTGCGCGCCAGCGGTTACCGGTTGTTACCGGTGCCGGCGGCGCCGGGAGAGCCGCTGTCCTGCGTGCCCGTGAGCCTGGAGGGCGAGCGGGTACCCAGTGATGACTGGCCCGCGGGTGAAGCCGCCGCCGCCGAGCGGCTGACGCAATTCTGCCAGCGGTCGCTGCGAGACTATGGGGAGCGGCGGGATTTTCCGGCCGAGGACGGCACCAGCAGTTTATCGCCTTATCTGGCGCTGGGCATTCTGTCCCCCAACCAGTGTCTGGCGGCCATCGAGGCCGAGCTGGAACAACTGCCGTTCAGCCGAGGCGAGCCGGGCTTTGTCTGGCTTAACGAGCTCATCTGGCGGGAATTCTATCGGCATTTGCTGGTCGCCTTTCCGCGGTTGTCGATGGGCCGGGCCTTCAAACCCGATACCGAGGCATTGCAGTGGGGCCGGGATGACGACGGCTTCCGGGCCTGGTGCGAGGGGCAGACCGGCTATCCTATCGTCGATGCGGCCATGCGCTGCCTGAAGCAGACCGGCTGGATGCATAACCGGCTGCGGATGATAGTGGCCAGCTTTCTGACCAAGGATCTGCATATCGACTGGCGGCGGGGCGAAGCCTGGTTCATGTCGTGCTTAATCGACGGTGAGCTGGCGGCCAATAACGGCGGCTGGCAATGGGCCGCCGGCACTGGCGCCGATGC
>JBFGZI010000168.1:0-5309 GCA_041586855.1 Oceanisphaera sp.
ACCCGCAGCGGCCTGGCCAGAAGCCTGGCCGCTTCTTCCCTGCTGACCACAGAGCAGCTGGAGCAGGCCCTCACCCTGTCCCGACAGGACGGCAAGCCACTCAGTACCGTGCTGGTGGAACACCAGTTTCTGTCCAGCACTCAGCTGGCCCGCTTCTGCGAGCTGGAATACGGGCTGCCACTGACGGACCCGGACGACATTGAACCGGATCAGGTTCCGCCCCAGTATCTATGCATGGATCTGATTGAGCGCCACCATGTGGTGCCCATCATGCTGCAGGGCAAGGTGCTGTATCTGGCCATGTCGGACCCCACCGAAGTGGCGGCACTGGAAGATTTCAGCTTTCGCTTCAATCTTGTCACCGACGCCAGCCTGGTGGAGGAAGACAAGCTGCAGCAGCTGCTTACCCGCCTGCAACAGGCCGGCGACGCACTCGACCTGGATCATATCGAAGATAACGATATCGCCGATCTCGAGCTGGGAGAAGATCCTTCCGAGCGCAACAACGAGGATCCGGGCAATACCGATGACGACGCCCCCATCGTTCGCTACATCAACAAAATCATGCTGGATGCGGTTCGCCGCGAAGCCTCGGATCTGCACTTCGAACCCTATGAGCGCTTCTATCGCATTCGCTTTCGTATCGACGGCATGCTGCACGAAATCGCCTCGCCGCCGATAAACCTGGGGACCCGCTTCGCCGCCCGGCTCAAGGTAATGGCGCGGCTGGATATCGCCGAGCGGCGATTGCCCCAGGATGGCCGTATCAAGCTCAAGCTGACCCGCACCAAATCGGTAGACATGCGGGTAAACAGCCTGCCCACCCAGTGGGGCGAAAAAATCGTTATCCGTATTCTCGACAGCTCGGCCGCCAAGCTGGATATCGAAAAGCTCGGCTACGACGAACAACAGAAGCTGCTGTACCTGGACGCTCTGAAAAAACCCCAGGGCATGATACTGGTGACCGGCCCCACCGGCTCGGGCAAGACGGTGTCGCTCTATACGGGCCTGAGCATACTGAACACCGTCAGCGCCAATATCTCCACCGCCGAAGACCCGGTAGAGATCACCCTGCCCGGCATCAATCAGGTACAGATCAATCCCAAGTCGGGACTCAGTTTCGCCCATGCCCTGCGCGCCTTTCTGCGTCAGGATCCGGATATCATCATGGTAGGGGAAATACGGGATCTGGAAACCGCCGAAATCGCGGTCAAGGCCGCCCAGACCGGCCACCTGGTGCTGTCGACCCTGCACACCAACTCCGCCGCCGAAACCCTGACCCGACTCAGCAACATGGGGCTGCCCGCCTACAACATCGCCTCTTCGGTCACCCTGATCATGGCTCAGCGACTGGCGCGCAAACTCTGTCCCGAATGCAAGGAAGAAGAACAGATTACCCGAGAGCAACTGCTGGAACTCGGTTTCACTGTCAATCAGCTGAGCACGTCACCGACACTGTACAAGGCCGTTGGCTGTCACCTCTGCACCGAAGGCTACAAGGGCCGTATCGGCATCTATGAGGTGCTGCCGATGAATAACACCCTGGCCAACCTGATCATGGACGGCGCCAACTCCCTGGAGCTGGCCAGGGCGGCAGAAGAGTCCGGCATGATCAGCCTGCGCCAGTCGGCATTGGAAAAGGCCCGGCTCGGCATTATCAGCCTGGCGGAAGTCGCTCGCATCACCCTCTAACAGGCGGTTTGCACCGGCCGGGAAGCATAAGGATGTGTCATGGCAGCAGCAAAAAACATCAGCGCGTATCCTTACCAGTGGGAAGGACTCAACCGACGCGGGCAGAAGGTATCCGGCTTTATGCTGGCGGCCAGCGTTCAGGCGGTCAAACGTGATCTGCAGCGCCAGGGTGTCAGCACCACCAGGGTAAAACGCAAGCGAGACAGCTTTTTTTCCCAGCGCAAGAATATCATCAAGCCGATGGACATCGCCGTCATCACCCGCCAGGTGGCCACCATGCTCAGCGCCGGTGTGCCTCTGGTGCAAACCCTGCAGATCATCTCCCGCTCTTCCCAGAAAGCCAGCATCCGCGAACTGACCGGGGTGATAGCGGCGGATGTGGAAGGCGGCACCCCGCTGTCCGAGGCGCTGAAGAAATATCCCCGCCAGTTTGACGAACTCTATTGCGATCTGGTGCATTCCGGTGAACAGACCGGGGCCCTGGATCATATCTTCGCTCAGATTGCCATTTACAGAGAGAAGGCCGAGGCGCTGAAGTCGAAGATTAAAAAGGCCCTCTTCTATCCGGCCATGGTGATACTGGTGGCCATTGTCGTCACCAGCATACTGCTGCTGTTCGTGATCCCGCAGTTTGAAGAAATTTTCGCCGGCTTCGGCGCCACCCTGCCCATTTTTACCCAGATGGTCATCAAGCTGTCCCGCTGGATGCAGGACTACTGGCTCTATATTCTGGTCGCCACCATGGCGGCGGTGTTCTTCTATGTGCGCGCCTGGCGCCATTCGGAAAAGGTGCGCGACGCCGCCGATCGCTTTGTGCTGCGCCTGCCGGTGGTGGGCGACATACTGCACAAGGCCGCCCTGGCCCGTTTTGCCCGCACCCTGGCCACCACCTTTTCCGCCGGCATCCCCCTGGTGGAGGGGCTGGTCTCCTCCGCCGGCGCCAGTGGCAACGCGGTCTACCGCCAGGCGGTGATGCAGGTTCGTTCCGAGGTGATGGCCGGCATGCAGATGAACCTGGCCTTGCGCTCGACCCATCTGTTTCCGGACATGGTGGTGCAGATGGTGATGATTGGCGAAGAGTCCGGCGCCATCGATGACATGATGAACAAGGTGGCCGTGATTTACGAACGGGAAGTGGATGATGCGGTAGACGGCCTCACCAGCCTGATTGAGCCGCTGATCATGGTGGTGCTGGGTATTCTGGTTGGCGGCCTGGTCATTGCCATGTATCTTCCCATCTTCGACCTGGGCAAGGTGGTACGCTGAGCCCGGACGGCCGCCTTTGGAGCCCGCACGCGAAGCACAGCAGGGTTACCTGCGCCGACACGCTTCAAGCCCTTCCTTGGGGCGCTCGGCAAATGCCATCCGACCGCCATGGACGGCGGGAGTGCCAATATTGCAGGAGCCTTTGTTGGCCCTGGCATTTGACGGTCGGCTACGGCAATCCCTGCTGCGCTTCGGGAAACGCCGCCGCTGCCTGTTTGACACTATCAGGCCACTCGGTGGTGAACGAGGAGCCCACAGACAGAAAAACCAATACTGGAAATTTCATGACCCAACTGCTCGACAATACCGCTCTGCTTTATATCCTGATCCCCCTGCTCGGCCTGCTGGTGGGCAGCTTCCTGAATGTGGTGATCCATCGGCTGCCGCTGATGCTGCAACGCGACTGGCAGCAGGAATGCGCCGAGCTTAACGGCCAGTCGCCGATCGAATCGCCGGCCTTCAACCTCTGCACCCCCCGCTCCCGCTGCCCCCATTGCCAGCATCAGCTGAGCGCGCTCGACAATATTCCCCTGCTCAGCTGGCTGTGGCTGCGCGGCCGCTGCCGCTATTGCCGGGAAGGCGTCAGCAAGCGTTACCCGCTGGTCGAGCTGGCCTCGGCGGCGCTGGCGGCGCTGGCCCTGTGGCGTTTCGGCGCCAGCCCGCAACTGCTGGCGGCCCTGCTGTTCAGCTGGGTCTTGCTGTGCATGACGCTGATCGACATCGATCATCTGCTGCTGCCCGACAACCTGACCCTGCCGCTGCTGTGGCTGGGGCTGCTGCTGAACATCAAGGCACTGTTCGTGTCCCTGCCGGCTGCCGTGCTGGGGGCCGCCCTCGGCTACGGCATTCTGTGGAGCCTGTACTGGTTGTTCAAGCTGGCCACCGGCAAGGAAGGCATGGGCTACGGCGACTTCAAGCTGCTGGCGGCCATCGGCGCCTGGTTTGGCTGGCAGGCGCTGTTGCCGGTGCTGTTGCTGGCGTCTCTGGTTGGCTCTGTGCTGGGGCTGGCCCTGATGGCCAGCAAACGTCTGGGCGAAGACAGGGTGCTGCCCTTCGGCCCGGCACTGGCGCTGGCCGGCTGGCTTTACCTGCTGTGGGGTGAACAGATGATGGGCTGGTATTGGAGTATGGCGCTGTGACTAATTCTGCGACGAATGCCGTGACTTATATAGTGGGACTGACCGGCGGTATCGGCAGCGGCAAGAGCACGGTAGCCGACTTTTTTGCCGAACAGGGCGTAGAAGTGGTGGATGCGGATATTATCGCCCGCGAGGTGGTCGCCCCGGGCGAGCCGGCCCTGGCCGCCATTGCCGCCCACTTCGGACCCGAGCTAATAGCGACAGACGGCAACCTGGACCGGCGTGAACTGCGCCGGCGGGTGTTTGGCAATCCGGCGGAGAAAGACTGGCTCAACGCCCTGCTGCATCCGCTGATCCGGGAGCGCATGATCTCGGCCTGCGCCGCCGCCCGCTCTCCCTATTGCCTGCTGGTGGTACCGCTATTGGTAGAAAACAAGCTGACCAGCCTGTGCCAGCGGGTGCTGGTGGTAGATGTCTCCCCCGAGCAACAGCTGGCCCGCACCACCCGGCGCGATAACGCCGACGAGGCCCAGATCCGCGCCATCATGGCCGCCCAGGCCAGCCGGGAACAACGCCTGGCCGCCGCCGACGACGTGATCGACAACAACGGCACCGATCTCGACCGGGTCAAAGCCGAGGTTGCCAGGCTGCACCAGCAATATCTGGATCTATCATGTGAGGCGTGAGGCGTGAGGCGATTAGGGATTAGGGATTAGGGATTAGGGATTAAAAAACGTACTGTTTTTAACCCCCCCCCTATTTTATGCGGTACGGGTAAAAATCAAATCCCATACGCCGTGGCCCAGCCGATGGCCGCGCTGTTCGAATTTGGTCAACGGTCGATAATCAGGTCTGGGCATGTAATCGCCCTCTTTGCCGGAATGAGTGGCGGCATTGGCATAGCCGGGGGCGGCATTCATCACTTCCAGCATATGCTCGGCGTAATTTTCCCAGTCGGTGGCCATATGGAATTCACCACCGATTTTCAGCTTGCTACGCACCATTTCCACGAAGGCCGGCTGCACTATGCGGCGCTTGTGATGACGGGTCTTGTGCCAGGGATCGGGAAAGAACAGCTGAACCCGGTCCAGGCTCTGCTCGGGCAGCATCTGCTCGAACACTTCCACTGCATCGTGGCACATGACCCTCAGGTTGGTCAGTCCGGCTTCGGCCGCGCCCATCAGACAGGCACCCACGCCCGGAGTATGCACTTCGATGCCGATGAAGTCCTGCTCCGGGGCCACACGGGCCATTTCCACCAGCGAAGCGCCC
>JBFGZI010000169.1:0-5260 GCA_041586855.1 Oceanisphaera sp.
ATCCTGCGCAGCTGATACCACAGCCAGCTGCGCGGCTCACCCTCTACCCTGACCACTCCAGGCAAACGGGCATCGGGGCCGTCGACAGGGCTGATATCATCCAGTGTCATCGATACCCGGTAGTGTCCTTCTTCCGGCACCAGACGATCGTTGTCGACGCGCCGCACCGCAATGGGCCCACCATACTCAGAGCTCAACTCGCCGTAAGGCAAGGCAAAGACGGCTCCGATATCCACATCACGAATTTGCACCGGCAGAGCGACCATCTCCGGCCTATCGGCGATAAAGACCCCCTGGCTTCCCGCCCCGACCAGATCGAGGTATTGCTCCCCTATATACCCCTCAACATGGAACCGGGTCGGTTCAACCATCGACAGCAATGGCATCTCGGTACCCACCCATACACCAGGGTGCAATTGTTCAATGTGCGTAATCCGCCCCGTAAATGGTGCTCGCAGCTGCAGCCGATCCTGCCGAGCAAGCAGCCCGGCCCTTCGTTCCAGCAGCCGCCGATATTGCTGCTCGGTAATGGCACGAACGGCCTTTTCCTGTGCCGAACTACCGCTGCGATCCAGCAGTTGACGAGCCAGACGCAACTCCTCTTCAAGCTGCTGCTTTTCGGCATCCAGTTGTTCGGACTCCAGCCTCACCAGCAACTGGCCGGCTTCAACTGCATCACCCTGTTTCACCGTCACCTCCATGATGACGGCCGGCTCGGATACAAACAGACTCTGTTCAGACTCGGCCTTCAGTACCGCCGGTATCGACACTCCCACATGCAGGGGCAACAGACTCCAAATCAGCACCGACGCCCCCAGAGCCCAGAACAGCAGACGGCCGGCTCCCATGGTGCATTCACTGCGACGCTTCCACCACACGCTCACTTCCCTCCAGATTGGCAATGCAATGAACCAGAGCACTTCCACCACAAACAGCAATATACCCAGCACCTTGAAGAACAGGTGATAGACCAGCAGGGCGATACCCAGAAACAAAAAGAAACGATACAGCCAGGTAGCCCAGGAATAGGCCACCATCAATCTTGCCCTGCCCCTGGGTTGCGGCTCGGGAAGGGGATCCTTCAATCCCAGCAGCAAATGACGCAGCCGCCAGCGACCAAAGGCAAAGGCCCGCTGCTGCAGGTTTTCGATCCCCAGCCAGTCGGAAAAGGCGTAGTAACCATCGAAGCGCAGAAAGGGACTGATATTTACCAGCACCGAGGTGACCCAGCTGGTAGTGGCCACAAAGAAGGCGGCACTGCGCAAGGGACCATCGGGTAACAGGTTCCACAGAAAGGTCGCCAGCAGGGCCAGATACAGCTCGGTACGCACCCCGGCGGTTACAATGCGCAGCCTGGCAGCCCTGGATCTGAGCCGCCAGGCATCGGTAGTATCGGTATAGAGCACGGGAAACATCACCAGCAGGGCCACCCCCATGGAAGCGACCCGGCAGCCCTGACGCTTGGCAGCAAAGGCATGGCCCAGCTCATGGGCACTTTTCACCACCATCAGGGTCAGTCCATACAGCAGCAAGCCTTCCAGACTGAAAAAATGCAGAAAGGTAGACCAGAAGCTGTCCCACTGGCGCACCACCAGCACCAGGCCAAGCGCACCGAGTGACAGCAGCAGATAATGGGTGGCCGGCGCAAACAGCCAACTCAGGCGAGGTGTCCAGCGATTCAGCCAGGGATCCGGCCGAAACAGCGGGATGCGAATAAACAGATAGTGATGGATCAACCAGCGCCAGAATCCCAGCAGCTGAGCGGCATGCTGCTGATAAATCCGGGCGGATGCCTCGGCCGATCGGGCCTCATTCAGGTTATTCGACACGATAAAGTCGATAAAGGCCGCCAGCTCTTCGGGCCGAACATCATGGCCCAGTGTTTTCAGCTCCAGCAAGAAGCCTTCTGCCGAGGCGCCCGCTTGCCAGTGCCTGATCAGGTAAAGCGCTTCGGCCGACAGCGCAAAATACTTGTTACGTACCGCATCAAACAGCAGCCAGCGTGGGGCGCCATCCTCATCCGGTGCGCCGGGTAACAGCCGCAGATTCTGACGCAAGGGAGGTAATACCGCACCTATGGTCATGACGCTACCAGCCCAGCCATTGGCGGGCACTGGTAATGGGGCGACGGAACAGATAGAAGAACAGACTTACCCTGTCGCCGTAGACTTTTGCCGTACCACGAGTCCCGATTCTGGGCAGCGTCGTATCCTGTTTCAGGGCATCAAGCCGGGCAATCAAACGATATGCCATCAGATCATCGGGCGTGCGTTGAGGTGCATAGCTCGCATGCTGGAGATGTGCCGACCAGGCAGACAGGGGATCATTATCAAAAAATACCTTGACCTCGGTCCCCTGCTGCAAGGCAATCGAGTCTTTTACCGCCAGCATGATTTCAAGCTCTACCGCCTCCGGGTCGGCCAGCAACATGATGCGCTCGCCGATATTGACCGGGCGCCCTTTCCATTCGTTCGGATCGCCCAGCACCGCAATCCCGGCCCCCGGCGCGGTCAGCGTGGTCTTTGCCAGCCGGGAGCGGGCATAGTGCAGTTCCGCCTGCCGCAATCTCACTCGTGACTCCAGCTCGGCCAGACGTGCTTTCTGGGATGGATCCATAAAGCCGCTTTGCTGGGCGGTTTTCAGCTCTGCCTGGGCCACCAGCAACGCCTGCTGGGCTATCTCGTACTCATTGGCAAGTTCGGTATCTTCAAACCGCACCAATGGCTCACCGCGTTCAACCCCCTGGTTAGGCATGACGTCCAGTTGTTTGACGGCCCCATTGAGCGGGGCACTGATCACCAGCGGATCCCGGGCAATGACTTCAACCGGCGCCAGGGTACTGAGCCGCACCGGCACCCACATCACGGCCAGCAGCAGGATAGCCAGCAACAGCCAGGTTTTTCGCCGACGTATACGCTGCAACAGGCTTTTGAACGGCAGCCGGCGCTGCAGTGCAAACAACGCATGCCCCATGGTACCGGACAGGTGCTCCATGACGCCTCGCTCCTGCTCGGTCCAGGGCTCGGCGCGAAACAGCAACAAAACACCGAGTATGCGCCCTTCCTCTGCAGCTACCCGTAGCGGTACCCACAGCAGCTGATCCGGCGCCATGTCCTGCCAGTCATGGCGTAACGCCTCTGGTACCAGGCCGACCTCAAATGCCGACAGCTGCCGGGCGTTCTGCTGTTGCGACAGATGGCTGGTAAGACGTTCAACCCAGGCAACAAACGGTGAGGTGTAATCCACCGTTGGAATATCCGAGGCCGCCACCACCTGCAGATGGCTCAACTTTTCTCCC
The DNA here is from genome assembly GCA_041586855.1 of Oceanisphaera sp. Classification (GTDB taxonomy): domain Bacteria; phylum Pseudomonadota; class Gammaproteobacteria; order Enterobacterales; family Aeromonadaceae; genus Oceanimonas. The sequence continues at coordinate 3,299 of JBFGZI010000169.1, forward strand.
AGAATCAACACACTCTGGGTATAGGGAACACAAGGATGGGTTTGATTGACGATGGTATAAAACAGCTGCGCAAGGCTGCTCGCCTTGCGCAATTGTTGTTCCAGCCCCAATAAAGCTGCAACATGTTGGTTCACATCAACTCCTTAAACCCTGGTCAGCATATTCAACAACCGGTTGCCATAAGCTTCCATCGCATCCACTTCGGTGGTCAATTGCTCGGCCAGCGGCACAAAGCCGGTGATCGGTAACTCTGCCGGTGCCTGCTCCGAATTGCCCGCCGCTTTATTACGCAGCAAGGCTTCAATGTCCAGCTTGATCTCCAGAATACGAATCTGGCCATCGCTACCCACCGCCTGGATCCTGAGCGTCAGATCTTTTACCTGACCGGGTGAATTCACGGTGACGTTGCCGGTGCTCGGGTCAATCGTTATCCAGTCCGGCAGAACAGAGCCGTCGGCCAGGGAGCCACTGTAGCTCTGCCCCTGCGCGGCTTTGCTGTCGGCAATGGAAATGGAAAGCTGATCTCTTGCCGTGGTCGCAATGCCGGACACGCTCATGGCAATGGTATCAAAGGCCTGCCGCTGTACTTGGCTGAACACCACCTCACCATTGTCACCCACATTGACATCAACCGATGCCCTGACCGTGGTATTACCATCGGTACCGGTGGTTTGTACTACCAGAGAGCCGGACTCCGACAGCAACACAGTTTCGACTGGTGTCTTGGCGGTTACAAAGCCGACGCCGGTTGTCGAGTCCGAGCCTCCATCCTTGTTGACCAACCCCTGCGGCAGGGACGACAACTCGTTGGTGACCGGTGTGTTATCCACCTTGAATGGCGGCACATCGTTATTGCTTACCGGCTTGACAACCGTGGTCTCTTTGGGCGGAGCCAGGATTTCCAGCAGATATTCACGGGACACTTGAGCTCCCGCCTCGTCCACCGCGGTCAGGGAAACCCTGAACTTGCCGGCTTCAGTCGGCTTACCGGAAATAATACCGGTTTCCGGGTTATAACTCAGCCCCTTGGGCAAGCCTTTAATAACAAAATCAAGATCTTCACCATTAGATGCGCTGTCTACATCGGTAAAGAGCACGGCAATGTCGCGCCGATAGTCCTTACCAAAGTTCCACTGCTCATCGATGTTGGTGGTCAATGCTACCGGCGCGTCATTTTGCCCTTCAATGGTGATGGTCAGGGTTGCGGTATCGGTTGCACCTGCGGCATCGGTGACGGTATAGGTGAAGGTCTCGGTCAAGGTCTGATCGCTGGTGCGCAGCGCCTGTACCGCCGCATTGCTCTCATCGATGACGTAGCTGTACGTACCATCGCTGTTCAGCGTCAGGCTGCCGTAGGTACCGGCCAGGGCCGCGCCGACAATGCCGTTGGCTTCACCAAACTCCACGCCGGTGACGGTTTTGGTTTCACCCTCGCCGTCCACATCGGTGTCGTTGCTCAACACATTGCCGCTGGCATGACTGCCCACGCTGCCATTGGCCACGCCGCCCGCTTCCACCGCGATCGCCGTGTCATTCACCGCGACCGGGTTGTCGTTACTGCCTTTAATGGTGATGGTCAGGGTCGCGCTGTCGCTCAGCCCGCCTGTATCGCTCACGGTATAGCTGAAGGTCTCGGTCAGAGTCTGACCGCTGGTGCGCAGTGCCTGCACGGTGGCATTGCTTTCGTCGATGACGTAGCTGTACGTACCATCGCTGTTCAGGGTCAGGTTGCCGTAGGCACCGGCCAGGGCCGTACCGACTTCACCACTGGTTTCCCCAAATACCACCGCGCTAACGGTTTTGGTTTCACCTTCACCATCCACGTCGGTGTCGTTGCTCAGCACATTGCCGCTGGCATGACTGCCCACGGTGCCGTTGGCCACGCCGCCCGCTTCTACCGCCGTACCGCTGTCATCAGCTGCCACCGGGTTGTCGTTGCTGCCTTTAATGGTGATGGTCAGG
>JBFGZI010000170.1:0-5234 GCA_041586855.1 Oceanisphaera sp.
ATCCGGGATCGCATCGATGGGCAGGATGAAGTAAGCCAGTGCGCGTGGATCACGGTAGGCCTTTTCCAGTTTGTTATTCTCAACAGTCGCTGTCTCTGGGTTTGACGTCAAATCGTTACATGCGAAAATACAGCTCCGCGTATGGGCTGTTCGGGTCATGAGCTAGGGTATCAAAATAAAATGCGGGTATCGGTGTGGGTATCCAGAAGGTTACAATCAAATTGTTACTAATTAAATCAAACGGATAGTTCAAATATGCTGCTGATGATCGACAACTACGACTCCTTTACCTACAACCTGGTGCAGTACTTCGGTGAACTGGGGCAGCAGGTGCTGGTGCGCCGTAACGATGACATCAGTCTGGACGAGATAACGGCGCTGCAGCCGGCCGGGCTGGTGATCTCGCCCGGGCCCTGCACCCCCAATGAGGCGGGGGTATCGCTTTCGGCCATCAGCCATTTTGCCGGCCGCTTGCCGATTCTTGGCGTCTGCCTCGGCCATCAGGCCATCGCCCAGGCGTTCGGGGGCAAGGTAGTGCGGGCGCGTCAGGTGATGCACGGCAAAACCTCGGCCATTCGCCATACCGGCCAGGGACTGTTCGCCGGCCTGCCGGATCCGCTCACCGTGACCCGCTATCACTCGCTGGTGGTCGAGGCTCACAGCCTTCCCGAGTGCTTCGAGATCACCGCCTGGACAGAGACCGAGACCGGCGAGCGGGACGAGATCATGGGCATGCAGCACCGCAGCCTGCCATTGCACAGCGTGCAGTTTCATCCCGAAAGCATACTGACCGAAGGCGGCCATCGGCTGCTGAGAAATTTCCTCTCGTTGATTTAAGCCTTACTCCTTCCTTTTATGCTGTCGGCAGTGTAATAGAAATTCTACTGATGGCTCCTGGTCTTAGTTTTACTTATCAGGGCTATCGGTGTTTTTCGTTCGTCAGCGGTCTGCATACCGGGAATAGTGGCGTTTCCTGTCTCCCCGGACGGTCTTCGTAAAATTTTTTTGGTTGCCCGTTTATGCAGCCTGCGTCCGTCTGTGTCACGGGACCGACGTTTTTGGTGCGAGCTTATGCAATATCAATGACTATATTTTTATTTTACACCGAACAAACGACTAATATGTTTGCGTTCTGTAGAGACAAGTCACTGATGGTTTGCAATAATACTTGCGAATTTACATGGATTTAACTTTTGTCGCAGTGCAAGCTGCGGTATTTTAGGAGCAAAGCATGTCTGATATGGCAGTCACCCGCGAATTATTCGACCAGGTCATGGTCCCCAACTATTCTCCTGCCGAGATCATCCCGGTACGGGGCCAGGGTGCCCGGGTATGGGATCAGCAAAACCGCGAATACATCGATTTTGCCGGCGGCATTGCGGTCAACTGTCTGGGCCATTGCCATCCGGTGCTGGTTTCGGCACTGAAAGAGCAGGGCGATAAGCTCTGGCATCTGAGCAACGTCATGACCAACGAGCCGGCCCTGCGCCTGGCCAGGAAAATGGTCGACGCCACCTTTGCCGACAAGGTATTTTTCTGTAATTCAGGCGGCGAAGCCAACGAAGCCGCCTTCAAGCTGGCCCGTCGTTATGCCATCGACCATTTCGGTCCGGAAAAAACCCAGATTATTGCCTTCAAGCAGGGTTTCCACGGTCGTACCTTCTTTACTGTAACGGTCGGTGGCCAGGAAACCTATTCCGATGGCTTCGGCCCCAAGCCGGGTGATATCGACCATGTGGCCTATAACGATCTGGCCGCGCTCAAGGCCATCATCTCCGATCGCACCTGTGCCGTGGTCATGGAGCCGCTGCAGGGTGAAGGCGGCATCATCAGCCCGGATGCGGATTTTGTGAAAGCCGTGCGCGAGCTGTGTGATCAGCACAATGCGTTGCTGGTGTTCGATGAAGTGCAGACCGGCGTGGGCCGCACCGGCGCCCTCTATGCCTACATGGATCTGGGTGTGACCCCCGATATCCTGACCAGCGCCAAGGCCCTGGGGGGCGGCTTCCCCATCGGTGCCATGCTCACCACCGACAAGATTGCCGCTTCCCTCAAGGTCGGTACTCACGGCTCTACCTACGGCGGCAACCCGCTGGCCTGTGCGGTGGCCGAGGCGGCGTTCGATACCGTCAACACCGATGCCGTGCTGAATGGCGTGAAAGAACGTGAAAGCTGGTACCGCGAGGGTCTGGACGCGATTAATGCCAAATACCATTGCTTCGAGCAGGTTCGCGGCAAGGGCCTGCTGCTGGGTTGCGTACTGAACGAGAAGTTCAAGGGCCGCGCCCGTGACTTCCTGCTGGCTTCTATGGAGGAGCAGCTGATGGTGCTGGTCGCCGGTGCCAATGTGGTTCGTTTCGCTCCTTCTCTGGTGATCACCAAGGAAGAAGTGGCCGAGGGGCTGGCCCGCTTCGAGCGTGCCGTGGCTCGGGTTGTTAACGGATAAATCATTCCGACGACAGGAATTCAGAGCGGGGCAGGGTTGCCTCGCTCTGGTCGTCAACTTTGTTATAAGGAGTTCTGCATGTTGGTGATTCGACCCATCGAGCAGAGAGATTTTCCCACCCTCAAGCAGATCGCCATTGAATCCGGCCACGGTTTTACCTCGCTGCCGGTGAACGATGAGTTGTTGCAAAACAAGATTGATCATTCCACTGCCTCCTTCGCCAGCCGACCGGCGGGCAAGGGAGAATGCCTGTATTTCTTTGTGGCGGAAGACAGCGACACCGGTGAAGTGGTGGGTACTACCGCTCTGGAAGCGGCCGTGGGCCTGTCTTCTCCTTTTTACACCTATCTGCTGGGCAAGCAGGTGCACAGCTCGCCGAAGCTGGGGATCTACAATGTGGTCGATACCCTGACCCTGACCAACGACTACACCGGAACCACCGAGCTGTGTACCCTGTTCCTGCGCGAGTCGGCGCGCCAGGGCCTGAACGGTCGGCTGTTGTCCAGGTCTCGCTTCATGTTTCTGGCCGAGTTTTCCGAGCTGTTCGATCATCGAGTAATGGCAGAAATGCGCGGCGTGTCCGATGAACAGGGCAAGAGCCCATTCTGGTGCTGGCTGCAAGAGCACTTTTTCTCCATGGACTTCCCGACGGTGGATTACCTGACCGGTATCGGTCAGAAGGGATTCATCGCCGATTTGATGCCAAAATATCCGATCTACGTCAACCTGCTATCGAAAGAAGCGAGAGCCGTGATCGGAATGACCCACGACAAGACCCGTCCGGCATTGCGCCTGCTGGAAGAGGAAGGTTTTTCCTGGCGTGGCTATGTCGACATCTTCGACGCCGGACCCAGTGTGGAATGCGATCTCAGGCAGATCCGCACCGTGCGTCACGGCCGACATCTGAAGGTGCATATCGGCGAGCCTGTGGGTGGCGGCAAGCACATGATCAGCAACACCCGATTCGATGCTTTCCGTGCCCTGATTGGCGATGTGGCAGTAAATGAAGAAAAAGCCCAGGCGGTGATGACCGAAGAGGTTGCCCGCTTGCTCAAGGTGGAAGACGGCGATACCGTCCGGGTAGTGGAGATGAAGCGATGACTGAAGCAGTGCAATATTCCGAAGCGGTTCAATACATCAACGGCCAATGGCTGGCTGGCGAAGGCAACCTTTTCGTCTCACTGGATCCGGCTAAAAATGAAGAAATCTGGCAGGGTGGTGCCGCCAGCGCCGAGCAGGTTGATGCTGCCATTGCCGCCGCGCGCGACGCAGCGGTGGCCTGGGCCGAGACCGGAGTTGAACAACGCCTGGCCATTGCCAAGCGTTACGCCGAATTGCTGACCGAAAACAAGGAAAACCTGGCCCGCATTATCGCTCGGGAAACCGGCAAGCCCCAGTGGGAAACCCTGACCGAAGCGGCGGCCATGGTCGGCAAGGTCGGCATTTCCGAAAAGGCCTATCTCGAGCGCACCGGCACCGTGGAAAATCCCATGCCCGGCGCCCGTGCCTTCGTTCGTCACAAGCCCCATGGCGTGGTGGCGGTGTTCGGCCCCTACAACTTCCCTGGCCACCTGCCCAACGGCCACATAGTGCCGGCCCTGATTGCCGGTAATACCGTGGTGTTCAAGCCCTCCGAGCTGACTCCGATGGTGGCCCAGGAAATGGTCAAACTGTGGGAGCAGGCCGGTCTGCCTGCCGGTGTACTGAACCTGGTGCAGGGTGAGGTCGATACCGGCAAGGCGCTGGCGGCGCATCCGGGCATCGACGGCCTCTTCTTCACCGGCTCGTCGCGTACCGGCAATCTGCTGCACAACCAGTTCTCCGGCCAGCCCGGCAAGATTCTGGCGCTTGAAATGGGCGGCAACAACCCGCTGGTGGTGACACAGGTAGAAGACGTGGACGCTGCGGTACATACCATAGTGCAGTCCGCCTTTATTACCACGGGTCAGCGTTGCACCTGTTCTCGTCGTCTGCTGTTGCCGAAAGGCGAAGCCGGCGACCGCATCCTGGCGCGCCTGCTGGAAGTGACTAAAGCCATCAGGGTTGGCCAGTATGACGCCGATCCCCAACCGTTCATGGGCTCGATGATCTCGGAGCAGGCAGCCAAGTCCATGGTGGCCGCCCAGGCGCACCTGCTGGCGCTGGGTGGTGAGTCCCTGCTGATGCTCAAGCACCTGCAGGTTGGCACCGGCCTGGTGTCGCCGGGTATCGTCGACGTTACCGCCATTGCCGACCTGCCGGACGAGGAATACTTCGGCCCGCTGCTGCAGGTAATCCGTTATGGCGAACTGCCCGAGGCACTGGCCATCGCCAACAACACCCGTTACGGGCTGTCGGCCGGCCTGTTGTCCGACAGCGCCGACGACTGGGATTACTTCTTCCGTCGCATCCGGGCCGGCATCGTCAACTGGAACAAGCCGATCACCGGCGCTTCCAGCGCGGCGCCCTTCGGTGGTATTGGCGACAGCGGCAACCACAGAGCCAGCGCTTATTACGCCGCCGACTACTGTGCCTATCCAGTGGCCTCGGTAGAGGACGACAAGGTCAGCATGCCGGCCACATTATCACCGGGCCTGACCTTCTAACGACAATCGGCTCTGGGTACATAAAAGGGGAACGCCGCCGCGTTCCCCTTTTTTATACCAATCTGTAAAACTAACTGATCTGTTTAGCTGCCCTGTAAAGGTCGAACGAAAGGTCTACTCCACCGACACGCTTCAAGTACGTCCATGTAACGCTCAGCACATGACGTCCGACCGCCATGGAGGGCGGGAGTGCCAACATTGCA
>JBFGZI010000171.1:0-5206 GCA_041586855.1 Oceanisphaera sp.
ACTGATGGACTTGAGCCAGATAAAAGACGCCATCACGATGGACGGTGCCCATTATTACTTCTGCGGCCCCCTGCCCTTCATGGCCATGGTCAAGGAGCAGCTCTCGGCCTGGGGCATCGATGACTCACGCCTGCATTACGAGGTATTCGGCCCGCATCAGAGCCTCTAACGGCGATCGGATCCCACAATCCGACTCTCGCTGTTTACAGCCTTGACGAACTGCTCTAAACAAAAGACTCCGTTGCACATCTCCGGGCGCCCTGCCCGGATTGACAGGGGTTTTTTATGGATATCAATGCGCTGCAAACTCTGCTGTTTGTTCCGGCCAATCGGCCGGAACGTTTCGACAAGGCACTGGCCAGCGGGGCCGATGCCATCATCATCGATCTGGAAGACGCGGTGCCGCCGGCAGAAAAAGACGCTGCCTGCGCCATCCTGAACGAATGGCTGGAAAAGCAGCCACCCAACTCGGTGCTGATACGCATCAACGGCACCGGCAGCCCCTGGTTTACCCAAGACTGTTCCCTTTGCCGATCGAAGGCGGTGGCCGCCATCGTAGTGCCCAAGGCCGAAGATCCCGAGGCCCTGAAAGAGCTGGCCCATATCACCGAAAAACCCCTGCTGCCCTTTATTGAATCGGCGCTGGCCTTTACCCGGCTGAACAAGATTGCCGCCACCTCCGGCGTGGCCCGCTTGCTGTTCGGCAAGCTGGATCTGGCATTGGATCTGGGCATGGACTATCCACCTCCCGCCGACGAGCCCCTCGACGAGTCCGCCTTTCTGTTTGCCCGCAGTCAGCTAATAATGTGCTCCCGCATCCATGGTCTGGCAGCACCGCTGGACGCCATTTACACCGCCATTCACGACCCCAAGGGGCTGACCGCCTACGCCCGCCAGGGCATGCGGCAGGGATTCGGTGGCCTCTTGCTGATCCATCCGGCACAGGTGGCGCCGGCGCAACAGGCGCTGACGCCCACCAGCGCCCAGATTTCCTGGGCCAAACATATTCTGGAGGCGGAACAAAGGGTCAAGGGCGCCGTGGTAGCGGTCAGTGGCAACATGGTGGATACCCCGGTGATGGCACGAGCCCGTCGCATCATGGAGTCCGCCAGCGGTATGCTGAAATAGCGAAAATACCGGTGATTTTCAGATACAATCCCCCGTTGATCATCACGACTCGATCACAACTATCTGATTAATCGCAAAACAGGGGGAGCCATCATGCTGGTAAAAATATTACGTAATGGAGTTGGGGGCATTCTGCAGGTGGGCGATATACTGACTCGCCCCACCAAAATGCGGCGGACGCCAGAGGCACAGCAGCAGATTGATGAAGCCTGCAAACAGCTGGCACTGTATCAGCTGCCGCGCTGCCCCTTCTGCATCAAGGTGCGTCGGGCCATGCACAAGCTGAATCTGCCCATAGCACTGCGCAATGTTCAGCCCGGCTCCCCCCACAGAGATGAACTGCAGGCCGGTGGCGGACGCATCAAGTCGCCCTGCCTGCGCATAGAAGAAAACGGCGAAAGCCGCTGGATGTATGAGTCCAGTGACATCATCGCCTACCTGCAGCAACGCTTCGGCTGAGCCGAGGCATAGGTAATTACGTAAAACACCGCCAGCAGGTATGACCCACTGGCGGCGTTGTTCTGTTCAGCTTCGCCTCTTCAGTAACTGCGCTGTACATCACGAGCGGCATCTTCCACCGCCTCGCCCCCCTGCTGAATATCCTTGCCGGCACCGGCAAAGGTATTACAACCATAGAGCCCAACCGCCAGCCCCGCTACTATCAGCACCGTCATCAGTTTCTTGAGCATTGCCTTCTTCCTTCTGCGGGAAATGAACATTCAACAGTATAGATCCCATAACAGCGGTTAAACGTTGAGGGCGGTGTCTTATGATGAGATGTTCATCGCTGGCGGCTATGATAGACCCCTCCCCGATAACGGATGACTTCACTCATGCTCCATGTATTCTGGCAATTCTTCAAACTCGGCTGGCTCAGCTTCGGTGGCCCCGCCGCTCATATCGGCTATTTTCAGCGCCATTTCGTGCAAAAACTCGGCTGGCTGCCGCAGGACCGCTTTGCCTCCACCCTGGCACTGTGCCAGTTTTTACCGGGGCCGGCCTCCAGTCAGCTGGGATTTGCCATCGGCTATCAGCGTGCCGGACTCAGCGGCGCCCTGGCCGCCTTCGTCGGCTTCACCCTGCCCTCTTTTCTGCTGATGCTCGGTCTGGCCCTTGCTGGTCAGCACTATGCCAGCCAGCCGGCGGCCCTGGCCGTGGTGACCGGGCTCAAACTGTTCGCGCTGGTGGTGGTGGCCGATGCGGTACTAACCATGGCCAGTCAGTTCTGTCGCCAGCGGCTGACCCTGAGCATCGCCGTGCTGAGTGCCGCCCTCTTGTGGCTGTTGCCGGGGCTGGTTGGCCAGTTTGTGGTGCTGTTGGCGGCGGCACTGGTCGGCGCTCTCCTGCTTAAAAGAGAAGGCGCCGGGCCCGGCCAGCCGCTTGGCCTCAACTGGCCTTTCCTGTTGCTGTTTCTGGGCTTGCTGCTGGTGATGCCGCTGCTGTCGCTTACCGGCACCGCGGCCATCTTTGCCGACTTTTATCAGGCCGGCAGCCTGGTGTTCGGGGGCGGCCATGTGGTGCTGCCCTTGTTGCAGGGGACTCTGGCCGATACCTTGTCTCAGGAGGTGTTTCTTACCGGTTATGCAGCGGCCCAGGCCATGCCCGGCCCCATGTTTACCCTGGCGAGTTTTTTAGGTGCCGAATTGTTGCCGGCGGCACCGATACTGGGCGCCCTGATCGCCACCTTCGGGATATTTTTGCCGGGCTTTCTGCTGGTGCTGGCCTTGCAACACAGCTGGCAAGCGCTGGCGTCCCGGCCGGTGATGGCCGGGGCGGTACAAGGCATTAATGCGGCCGTGGTCGGCCTCTTGCTGGCGGCGCTATATCAGCCGGTGTTTGTCAGCAGCGTCACCGGCGCGCCGGCACTGGCCGCCGCCGCACTGGGCCTGCTGGCCCTGCGCGCCTTCAGGTGCCCGCTGCTGGTGCTGATTCCGGCCTTTATGCTGCTGGGATTCTGGCTTTGAACTTTTTCAGCCGCAGGGCGTTGCCGACCACGAAGACGCTGGACATGGCCATGGCACCGGCGGCCAGCATGGGCGACAGCAAGATGCCGAACCATGGATACAGGGCGCCAGCCGCCAACGGGATCAGGCACACATTGTAGGCAAAGGCCCAGAACAGGTTCTGGCGAATATTGCGCAGGGTGGCCTGGCTGATGGCCAGGGCGTTGGGCACGGCACGAAGATCGCCGCTCATCAGCACCACCTCGGCCGCCTCGATGGCGATATCGGTGCCGGTACCGATGGCCAGTCCCACATCTGCCTCGGCCAGCGCCGGTGCATCGTTGATGCCGTCGCCGACGAAGGCCACAGGACCATGCAGTTCGCGCAAGCGCTTTAATGCCGCCACCTTGCCATCCGGCATCACCTCGGCTTCCACCTCGTCGATGCCCAGCTGGCGGGCGATGGCGTTGGCGGTATGCCGATTGTCGCCGGTGATCATCGCCACCTTCAGGCCCAATTCGTGCAAGGCCTCAATTGCCGCCGGGGTGCCGTCCTTGATGGGATCGGCCACGGCGATGATCGCCGCAAGCCGACCATCTATTGCCGCATAAAGCGGACTTTTCCCTTCCTGGGCCAGTTTGTTCGCCGTCTCGGCCAGGGCATCCAGTTCATGGCCCAACTGTTTCATATAGCGATCGGCGCCTACTTCTATCTGTCGGCCATTCAGGGTGGCGCTGACGCCCAGCCCCGAGTGAGCTTTGAAGTCATTAGGGTCAAACAGGCTCAATTCCCGCTTTGTGGCGGCGGCCACTATGGCCTCGGCGATGGGGTGCTCCGAGTGCTGCTCTACCGACGCCACCAGCGCCAGTACCTCGTCTTCATCGAACCCCGCCACCACCTGTAAATCGGTCAACTCCGGCTGGCCCTTGGTGAGGGTGCCGGTCTTGTCCAGCGCTATCACCCTGGCATTACGCAGGGTCTGCAATGCCTCGCCCTTGCGAAACAGCACCCCCAGCTCGGCGGCCCGGCCGGTGCCCACCATAATGGAGGTGGGCGTGGCCAGCCCCATGGCGCAGGGGCAGGCGATGATCAGCACCGCCACCCCGTTGATCAGCGCGAAGCTCAGCGCCGGGCTGGGCCCCAGCCACAGCCAGACCACAAAGGTCAGCGCCGCCACCGCCATCACCACCGGCACAAACACCGCCGTGACCTTGTCTACCAGAGCCTGAATGGGCAATTTGGCACCCTGGGCCTGTTCCACCATCTGAATAATCCTGGCCAGCAGGGTATCGCCGCCCACTCTGGTAACCTCGAAGCTCAGGGCGCCGTTCTTGTTGACGGTGCCGCCGACCACCTCGTCGCCCGCGGTCTTTTCTACCGGCACCGGCTCGCCGGTGAGCATGGACTCGTCCACCCAGGAGCTGCCGTCCTGCACTGTGCCGTCTACCGGTATCCGTTCGCCGGGGCGCACCAGTACCAGATCGCCGACCCGTACCTGCGCAAGCGGTAATTCTTGAGTGTCGCCGTTACGCTTCACCCGCGCCGTGGTTACCTGCAGACTCAGCAATCGCCGAATGGCTTCGCCGGTGCGGCCCTTGGCTCTGGCTTCCAGATAACGACCAAGCAGGATCAGGGTGACGATCACCGCCGCCGCCTCAAAATACACCTGCCGTGTCCCTTCCGGCAGCAGAAAACCGGCGAAGGTCGCCACCACCGAAAAACCCCAGGCCGAGAGGCTGCCCAGTGCCACCAGCGAGTTCATGTCCGGCGCCGCCCGTAACAGGGCCGGCAGGCCATGGCGGAGGAAGCGCAGGCCGGGGCCAAACAGCACCAGGGTGGTGAGCACAAACTGGATGCCCCAGTTCAACGGCTGGCCCAGCGTCGCCATAATCCAGTGATGCATGCCCGGCACAAAATGCGCGCCCATTTCCAGCACAAACACCGGTGCCGTCAGCACCGCCGACAGCCAGAAGGACCGCTTGAGCCCTTGCTGTTCCCGCTCCCGGCGGGCGTTGTCGTCATCCCGCTCGGCAGACAGCGGCGCCGCCTCATAGCCGGCCTTGCCTACCGCGGCCATCAACTGCTGTTCATCCAGATTGCCGGCCAGCGCCTCTATCTGTGCGGTTTCCGCCGCC
>JBFGZI010000172.1:0-5171 GCA_041586855.1 Oceanisphaera sp.
AATCATCACTTATGTTCGCAAGGGTGCCATTACCCACCAGGATAATCTCGGCAATCGGGGCCGAACCGAGGCCGGCGACGTACAGGTGATGAGCGCCGGAACGGGCATTGCCCACAGCGAGATGAATGAAGAGGACGAGACAACTCAGATCTTCCAGATCTGGATCATGCCCAATGAAACCGGCCTGCCGCCGACCTGGGGCACCAAGCCGTTTCCCAGGGGCGAGCGCAGCGGGTCTTTTGTCACCCTCGCCAGCGGCCTGCCCGGTGATACCGAGGTGCTGCCGATCCGTGCCAATGCTCGTTTGGTCGCCGCCACCCTGGAATCGGGTAAAAGTGCCGAATACCACATTGCGGCCGGCCGCAAGGTCTACCTGGTGCCGGCGACCGGCCAGATCGAAGTGAATGGCGTGGTGGCCACGGCCGGCGACGGCGTCGCCATTCGCGATGAACAGCTGCTGCAGGTCAGTGCCCGGGCAGACAGCGAAATCGTGCTGGTGGACGTGGCATAAGCCAGGAGCCCGGCTTGTTGGTTCCCGGATATAGATTACATTGAAGAGGCGTGTTCCCGCCTCCCCGGACGCTGAATGGAGATTTTCCGATGGGATTACTTGGCGATCTGATCGCCCGCATAACAAGAAGTACAGACACCAATCAAACCACACCGAAAGGGGACGTAAAAATGACTAGGGCGTGTTGACGTTTCACGCTAAGTCATTGAAATAAAATAAATTCAATAAAAACAGTTTTTTTGTAATTTTCTTTTAAATCAATCTGTTATAGCGAAACGGGAACAGGCCCTAAAGTTCTGGTTCTTTATTATTCCATGTACGGTCACATGGAAACCATGGCGCACGCCGTCGCCGAAGGCGCTCGTGGAGTCGCTGGAGTGGAGGTAACGGTGAAGCGTGTACCGGAAACCATGCCTGCCGACGCGTTCAAGGCGGCCGGCGGCAAGGTCGATCAGGAAGCGCCCGTCGCCACGCCGGCGGAACTGGCGGAATACGATGCCATCATAGTGGGCACGCCCACTCGTTTCGGCAACATGTCCGGGCAGATGCGCACCTTCTTCGACCAAACCGGTGGTCTCTGGGCCAATGGCAGCCTGGCCGGCAAAGTCGCCAGCGTGTTCACTTCGACCGGTACCGGTGGTGGGCAAGAGATGACAATCACCTCCACCTGGACCACGCTGGCGCACCACGGCATGATCATAGTACCCATAGGCTATACCACGCCGGCGCTGTTTGATGTCTCCCAGGTCGGTGGCGGCACGCCCTACGGGGCATCGACCATTGCCGGCGGCGATGGCTCGCGCCAACCAGACGAGCGTGAGCTGGGTATCGCCCGTCACCAGGGTGAACATGTCGCTCAAATTGCAGCCAAGCTTAACGCTTAACAGGCCCTCTCGGCGCCCCTGGAAGGATACCCTCCTCCAGGGGCCTTGTTGGCTTTCCAACGGACAACATTTGTGCGCACCCCCGATCAAAGCCGGCGGATAATCAGAGAAACGAAATCAAACTAGACGACCGGTCTAATCATCTGTAGAGTGCACCTCATGAACACTAAACATCAAGATACCCGCCAGCACCTGCTCGATACCGGTCGCGACATTCTCGCCGCCCGGGGCTTCAGCTCGGTCGGGCTCAGTGCCCTGCTGCAACAGGCGGGCGTGCCCAAGGGCTCTTTTTACCACTACTTCAAGTCCAAGGAGCAGTTTGGCCAGGCCTTGCTGGAGGATTACTTCAGCCATTACCTGACTGAACTGGACGCCCTGTTCAGCCGGCCGGAGCTGAACAGCCGGGAGCGGCTGATGGGCTACTGGGATGAATGGCAGCGGCGCTACTGCAGCCCGCAAGGCCGCAGCGACTGCCTGGTGGTCAAGCTCAGCGCCGAGGTGGCCGACTTGTCCGAGCCCATGCGCCTGACCCTGAAAGCCGGTACCGACCAGGTGATTGGTCGCATCCAGGATTGCATCGCAGCCGGTGCCACCGATGGCTCTCTGCAGGCAGAACAGCCGGCACTGCTGGCCACCAGCCTCTATCAGTTGTGGCTGGGCGCCAGCCTGCTGACCAAGCTGCACCGGGATGACCGACATCTAAGCCTGGCGATGACCATGACCCGACAACTGCTCATGCACAAATAACTTTTGATTGATTGGGTTGAACAGGCCCGCCATGGCGCGGGCTTTTTCAGCACACGACACTAGACGACCGGTCTAATTTAAACTTTTATCATTAAAACGAAACAAAGGTAACTCATGCAGGATTTCAGCTTTTACAACCCGACCCGTATCGAATTTGGCGCCGGCAAGATAGCCAGCCTGAACCAGCTGGTACCGGCCAACGCCCGCGTACTGGTATTGTTTGGTGGCGAAAGCGCCCGCCGCACCGGCACCCTGGACGAAGTCACCGCCGCTCTGGGTGACCGTGAGGTGCAACTGTTCGGCGGTATCGAGCCCAACCCCAGCTTCGAAACCCTGATGGAAGCGGTGGAGCAGGTGCGCAGCAACAGGATCGACTTTCTGCTGGCCGTCGGCGGCGGCTCCGTGATCGATGGCACCAAGTTCGTCGCCGCTGCCGCCCTGTTCGAGGGCGATGCCTGGGAAATTCTGCAACAAGGCGGCCAGAACATAGAGCGCGCCCTGCCCTTCGGCACAGTGCTGACCCTGCCGGCCACCGGCTCCGAGATGAATAAGGGAGCTGTGATCACCCGCAAGGCGCTGCAGGCCAAGCTGCCCTTCATGAACGAATTGGTGTTCCCGCGCTTTTCCGTACTGGATCCGGTCAAGACCTACACCCTGCCCACCCGTCAGGTCGCCAACGGCGTGGTCGATGCCTTCGTGCACGTCATGGAGCAATACCTCACCTACCCGGCTCAGGCACAGGTGCAGGATCGCTTCGCCGAAGGGCTGCTGCACACCCTGATTGAAATCGGCCCCAGGGCCCTGGCCGAGCCAGAAGACTACCAGACCCGCGCCAGCCTGATGTGGACCGCCACCCTGGCCCTGAACGGCCTGATCGGCGCCGGTGTGCCACAAGACTGGGCCTCGCACATGCTGGGCCACGAGCTCACCGCCCTGCACGGCCTGGATCATGCCCAGACCCTGGCCGTGGTGCTGCCCGAGATGCTGCGCCAGCGCAAGGCCACCAAGCTCGGCAAGCTGGTGCAATACGCCGAACGGGTATGGAACATCCATGAAGGCAGTGACGACGACAAGGCCGAAGCCGCCATCGAACGCACTCGCGCCTTCTTCGAATCCGTTGGCGTCAAGACCCGCCTCGGCGACTACAACCTGGGTGCCGAGCATATCGACGGCATCATCGACAACCTGCAAAGCCACGGCATGGTCGCACTCGGTGAGCACGGCGACGTCACCCCCGAGCACTGTCGCCAGATACTGCAGTCCTGCCTGTAAACCAGACATGAAGGAGAACAAGATGAAACAAACTGCCCATATCAATCGCCGGCTCACCCTGGCCTCGCGCCCGGTGGGCGCCCCCACCGCCGCCAACTTCGCCCTGCAAGAGAGTGCCATTCCCGAACCAGGCCAGGGCCAGCTGCTGCTGCGCACCGTGTTTCTGAGCCTGGACCCTTACATGCGGGGTCGCATGAGCGACACCAAATCCTATGCCGAGCCGGTGGCAATCGGTGATCCCATGGTGGGCGGCACCGTCAGCCGGGTGCATGCCAGCCAGCATCCGGATTACCAGGTGGGTGACTGGGTGCTGAGCTACAGCGGCTGGCAGGACTATGCGCTGTCTGACGGTGAGGGACTGATCAAGCTGGACCCGGCCCAGGTGCCGCCTTCCTACGCCCTGGGCGTACTCGGCATGCCCGGCTTCACCGCCTACATGGGGCTGCTGGATATCGGCAAGCCCCAGGCCGGCGAAACCATAGTGGTAGCCGCCGCCACCGGCGCCGTGGGCTCCATGGTGGCGCAAATCGGCAAGCTCAAGGGCTGTCACGTCGTGGCCGTGGCCGGTGGCGCAGAGAAATGCCGCTATGCCCTGGACACCCTGGGCGTGGACGCCTGTCTCGACCACAAGGCCGCAGACTTTGCCGAGCAACTGGCCAAGGCCTGCCCCAAGGGCATCGATGTCTACTACGAGAACGTCGGCGGCAAGGTGCTGGACGCGGTATTGCCGCTGCTCAACACCGGCGCCCGCATCCCGGTGTGCGGCCTGATTTCCCAGTACAACGCCACCGCATTGCCAAGCGGGCCGGATCGTCTGGGGCAACTGATGGGCAACATTCTGGTTAAACGACTGACCGTGAAGGGCTTTATCATATTTGACGATTACGCGCACCGCTACGACGAGTTCGCTCGTGACATGGGACAGTGGCTGCAAGACGGCAAAATCCACTACCGCGAGCAGATGGTGGAAGAGCTGGAAAACGCCCCCCAGGCCTTTATCGGTCTGCTGCAGGGCGAAAACTTCGGCAAGCTGGTGGTCCGCGTCGGCGACGACGAGCTGGCTTAAACACTAAATGCAACGGGGCGGCGTCAGCCGCCCTCTTTCAATCATGCAACACCTCCCCTATCCCCGCTCAATACATTGACGCAGTGAGATTATTGAACCATGTTAATAAGCGCTATCTGACTCCAGTAAGGTCCAACCTGGTGCTCGCAACGCTCTCATAAGGAGTTCACGGATGGTGAGTAGACTCTGACCTCCTCCAACGCCGAGGGGTTTGATCTGATCCTGGTCGACTCGGTAACCAAATCCTTCCACCACCAGCTGGGCTGGATCACCGAATTCGACGAACAACAAGCCCCAAATCTGATCCAGGCCCGGCTGCAGTGCAGCAGCGGGCCAAGTGACGTCAGGGCGCATCCCCCTGTTCCAACTGATGCACCAGATCCATAATCTGCTCGACACTCGGGCCTGAATTCAGCACTTCCTGCGGGGTCATGCCTTCCAAACCCATATGCGGGCTATTGAGCCATTCTTCCGCCATTTCCCTGCTGCCAAAGTAGCCAATTGCCGCATCCAGTAGTCGTTGTCTCGCATCGTCCCGCACCATTACTGTCACCCTGCCGTCAAGTTAACTCTCCACTATCTCCTACAGTATAGAAGCACCAGCACGGCTTTCCCGAACGAGCACTCGCCTTAGCGGGCATCACCTGGAAAGAAATGCTGGGTGGAGTCCCGAACAAATCAAGGTGCTTAA
>JBFGZI010000173.1:0-5161 GCA_041586855.1 Oceanisphaera sp.
CTGCTCACGCCTCACGCCTCACGCCTCACGCCTCACGCCTCACGCCTCACGCCTCACGCCTCACGCCTCACGCCTCACGCCTCACGCCTCACGCCTCACGCCTCACGCCTCACGCCTCACGCCTCAATCAATCGGCGGTGGGTTTTTGATAAGGCACGGCGTAAACT
Organism: Oceanisphaera sp.; assembly: GCA_041586855.1. Taxonomy (GTDB): domain Bacteria; phylum Pseudomonadota; class Gammaproteobacteria; order Enterobacterales; family Aeromonadaceae; genus Oceanimonas. The sequence goes on from JBFGZI010000173.1 coordinate 168, forward strand.
GAGCCATTATTTTTCTGAGCCGGTTTGAACATGAAAACCCTGCTGTTTATTGCCGTCGGTGGTGCAACGGGAGCCGTATTACGCTTTGTCATCACCGAGCTGATGGCCCGTCTACTGGGACGAACTTTTCCTTACGGTATTCTAACCGTCAACCTGCTCGGCTCCATGCTGATGGGTGTCATGTTCGTTCTGGTACAGCAGCAGGTGCTCAGCACCCATTCATGGCGACCTTTCGTGATGGTTGGCATGCTGGGCGCCTTGACCACTTTTTCTTCTTTTTCTCTCGATACTGTATTGTTACTTGAGCATGGTCAATGGTTTAAGGCGGTGTTGAATGTGTGCCTCAATGTGGTTTGCTGTATCATGTTTACGTATTTTGGCATGCAGATAACCGGTAGCCTGATTGCTTCCCGTTAGTCCAGGCCATGTATTTGCAGTACACTAACCCACTTTGATTTTATAGGTGCCTTCAGCATGTCAGAACAGCACAAGTCGACGACCCACTTCGGTTACAAGACGGTAGAAACCAATGAAAAAGAACAGATGGTCGCCGGTGTATTTCACTCGGTAGCAGCGAAATATGACCTGATGAATGACCTGATGTCCTTTGGTATTCACCGGTTGTGGAAGCGCTTCACCATCGATTGTTCCGGGATCCGTAAGGGACAGAAAGTGCTGGATCTGGCGGGTGGCACCGGTGATCTGACTGCGAAATTTTCCCGTATCGTCGGCGAAACCGGTCAGGTGGTGCTGGCAGACATCAACGACTCCATGCTCAAGGTGGGGCGGGATAAACTCAGAAATAAAGGCTTGGGCAGCAACATCGCCTATGTGCAGGCCAATGCCGAGGAACTGCCGTTCCCGGATAACCACTTCGATCTGATTACCATCGCCTTCGGTCTGCGTAACGTGACCGATAAAGACAAGGCGCTGGCGTCCATGCAGCGAGTACTGAAGCCCGGTGGCCGCTTGCTGGTACTCGAGTTCTCCAAGCCTCAACACGAGATCATGAACAAGCTGTACGATTTCTATTCGTTCAATATTCTGCCCAAGGTCGGCAGCATCGTTGCCCAGGACAGCGATAGCTACCAGTATCTGGCGGAATCCATTCGCATGCACCCGGATCAGGAAACCCTGAAATCGATGATGGAACAGGCGGGCCTGGAGCAGGTGGAATACTTCAACCTGACCGATGGCATAGTGGCGCTGCACCGCGGGTTCAAATTCTGATGAAAGCCTTGTTGTTTCCCTTGCTCAATGGTTCGCTCGAGGCGGTATTTAATCGTTTTATACTGCAGGATAGTGAACGATTGAAGAAGATGGTGCCATTACAGGGGAAGGTGTTGCAGCTGACCGTGACCGATGTGGCCGGCCTGTTCCTGCTGTTTTCCACCGATCGGCTGCAAGTACTGCGGCATTACGAAGGTCAGCCGGACAGCCATCTGAGTTTGTCGCTCGATGCCCTGGGTCTGCTGAAAGACAAAGGCCTGCTGATGCAATATATCCGTGACGGACGCATCGACTTGCAGGGTGACCCTCAGCCCTGGCAGGACTTTTCTGCCCTGGTCAAGGATCCCGGTATCGACCTGGAAGCGCTGCTCGCCCCCTATACCGGTGACATAATGGCGCACCTGTTGTGTCGTCATGGCCGAGAATTCAGGACGACAGTAGAGCGACGGACTCTGGGGATACGGGATCAGCTGGGCGATTATGTGCGGGAAGAAGCCCGCCTGGCAGTAGGCCCGCTGGAGCTGGCCGACTTCAATGATGAAGTGGCCGAGCTGAACAAGCGCTTGTTACAGTTGCAGGGACGACTGGCGACGCTGACCGACAAGGTGGCACATTCATGAAAAAACTACGGGAGTTGGTCCGACTCTATCAGATTGGAAAAACCCTGTTCGATTACGGTCTGGATGAACTGATTCCGGCCCGACTGCAGATATTACCGGCACGACTGGCGAGAAAAAGTCTATTCTGGCTGAAGAACCGGCATCCGGACTTGTCGCGCGGCAAGCGCATTCGGCTGGCGTTGGAGCACCTGGGGCCTGTCTTTATCAAGTTTGGCCAGATGTTGTCTACCCGCCGGGATCTGTTGCCGCCGGATATTGCCGAAGAGCTGGCACTGCTGCAGGACAGGGTGCCACCTTTCGATGGCATCCTGGCCCGCAAGCAGATTGAAGCCAGTTTGCGGCAGCCCATCGAGGTCTTGTTTGACGACTTTGATGAAAAACCGCTGGCCTCGGCTTCCATTGCTCAGGTGCATACCGCCAGGCTGAAAACCGGTCAGGATATAGTGATCAAGGTGATCCGGCCCAATATCGAGAAGGTCATCGAGGCCGATGTCAGCCTGATGCATTCCATGGCCACCCTGGTAGCCCGGCTGGTACCCGAACGCAGCAGCCGGTTACGGCCGGTCGAAGTGGTGGAGGAGTATCGCAAGACCCTGTTTGACGAGTTGAACCTGCTGCGTGAAGCAGCCAATGCCATTCAGTTGCGGCGTAACTTTGAAGGGTCCCGCACCCTGTACGTGCCGGAGATCTATTCCAGCTATTGCCATGAAAATGTACTGGTGATGGAGCGTATCTACGGCATTCCGGTTTCCGATATCGATGCGTTGCAAGCGAATGGCACCAACATGAAACTGTTGGCAGAGCGGGGCGTGGAGGTCTTCTTTACCCAGGTGTTCCGCGACAGCTTTTTTCATGCGGACATGCATCCGGGCAATATCTTCGTCTCTTACGAGCACCCGGAAGATCCCCAGTGGATCGGTATCGACTGCGGCATAGTGGGTACCCTTAACCGGGACGACAAGCGTTATCTGGCGGAGAACTTCCTGGCGTTCTTTAATCGGGACTACCGCAAGGTGGCCGAGTTGCATGTGGAGTCTGGCTGGGTGCCGGCAGATACCAAGGTGGAAGAGTTCGAATCGGCCATCCGTACCGTACTGGAGCCCATCTTCGAAAAACCGCTGTCGGAAATCTCTTTCGGCCATGTACTGCTGAACCTCTTCAATACTGCCCGCCGCTTCAATATGGCGGTGCAGCCGCAGCTGGTGCTGCTACAGAAAACCCTGCTCTATGTTGAGGGCGTCGGTCGTCAGTTGTACCCGCAGCTGGATTTATGGAAGACGGCCAAGCCCTTCCTGGAAGAATGGATGCAGCAGCAGGTCGGTTACAAGGCGGTGATCAATGCGGTGAAGGAAAAGGCACCATATTGGGCAGAGAAACTACCCGACTTGCCGGAGCTGGTTTACGATGCCCTGCGTCAGGCCAAGCTGCAGCAGCGACAGGTGCAAGGTCTCTATAACCAGTTTGCTCAGCAGAATAAAGGCCAGGGTCAGGGACGTTTTCTGCTGGCCATGGGGGCCACCGTGCTGCTGGCCAGCACCCTGTTGCTGGGGATGGATAAAACCGAGTGGGCCATGTCTGGTCTGGTACTTACTTTGGTTGTATGGTTGCTGGGATGGCGGAAAATAGCGCGTTAATTTGATCCTGTATCAAGGTACTGTCATTTTGTTCGGGTATCATGGTGCTGTATTTGATTATTTTCTCTTTACTTAGGAAAGGTGTCTTATGGGTGGAATCAGTGTTTGGCAGCTGCTTATCGTGGTCTTGATCGTGGTGCTGCTGTTTGGAACCAAGAAGTTACGTGGTATGGGCTCGGATCTGGGTTCGGCGGTGAAAGGCTTCAAGAAGGCGATGACCGACGAGGAGAAGGACAAGAAGGATGCGGACTTCGAACAGCAGACGCTGGCCGACAAAAAAGAACAGGCTGATGCTCTGAACCTGAAAGATCAGGAAAAAACCAAAGATAAAGATCAGGTATAACCATGTTCGATATCGGTTTCTGGGAGCTGGTGGTAATTGGGGTAGTCGGGCTGTTGGTACTGGGCCCGGAACGACTTCCGGTGGCCATCAGAACCGTCTCCCGGTGGTTTAAAACGGTACGAGACACCGCCAATGCGGTGAAAACCGAGCTGGCTCAGGAATTGAGAATGGAAGAGCTGCATCGGGATCTGAAAAAAGCCGAACAGCTCGACATGAAAAAACTGAGCCCGGAGCTGCAAGAGTCCATCGATCAGCTGAAGGATGCCGCCGCCTCCGTTACTCGTCCCTATGAAAAAACAGAGGCCGGTAGCGCCGGTGTCCATGGTGCCGAAACCGATAGCCCGCCATCGAATAAGCCTCAGGATAAATCTTAAATGAGTCAAACACAGACGCCGCTGATCAGCCATCTGGTTGAGCTGAGGAGCCGACTACTCCGGGCCTTTGCCGCTATTGTGCTGGTCTTTCTGGCCCTGGTGTATTTTGCCAACGACATCTACAGCATTCTGGCCGAGCCGCTGCTGCGGCAGTTGCCGGAAGGCAGCAGCATGATTGCCACCGGGGTAGCGACGCCGTTTCTGACTCCGATGAAACTCACGCTGATAGTCGCGTTTTTTGCCGCCATTCCCTATGTGCTCTATCAGGTCTGGGCCTTTATTGCCCCCGGCCTGTACAAGCACGAGAAGCGGCTGATAGCCCCGCTGGTGTTTTCCAGCGCTCTGCTGTTTTATGCGGGCGCCGCTTTCGCCTACTTCGTGGTATTTCCGCTGGCCTTCGGTTTCTTCACCAAGATGGCGCCGGAAGGGGTGACCATTGCCACCGACATCGCCAGTTATCTCGACTTCGTGCTCGGCCTCTTCGTGGCCTTCGGCATCGCCTTCGAGATTCCCATCGCCACCATATTGTTGTGCTGGACCGGGGTGACGACGCCGAAAGATCTGTCTGGCAAGCGGCCTTATGTGATTGTGGTGGTGTTTATCGTCGGCATGCTGCTGACACCGCCGGATATGATATCCCAGACCCTGCTGGCCATTCCCATGTGGCTGCTGTTCGAAATCGGGGTCTTCTTCGCTCGTTTCTACGTGCGTGATAAAGGTGAAGAGGAAGAGCAGGACGGCGCCTAATGATCGACATCGGGGTTAACCTGACCAACAGTCAGTTCGACAAGGA
>JBFGZI010000174.1:0-5150 GCA_041586855.1 Oceanisphaera sp.
GAGGCGTGAGGCGTGAGGCGTGAGGCGTGAGGCGTGAGGCGTGAGGCGTGAGGCGTGAGGCGTGAGGCGTGAGGCGTGAGGCGTGAGGCGTGAGGCGTGAGGCGTGAGGCGTGAGGCGGAACATGGTAGGCGCCCATTTATGCGGCGCAAACGAAAAGCGGCATAGGCTCCAAAACCAACAAAATGGCGCTATTGTTCAGCGCCCGTCATCTCCGGCCCCAACCCCGTCATCTCCGCGAAGGCGGAGATCCATGAAATAGTGCACTGGATTCCCGCCTTCGCGAGAATGACGATAGAAGCGCCAAGAGCCAAGACCAACAAAAATGGCGCCGGGAGTAATCCCGGCGCCGTTTTTATCTCCTCACGCTTTACCACTCACCCCTCACAGTTTTTTACAGCCGGGTTTTTCGCTTCTGGCGCTGGCTGGGGCTGCGCGGACGGGTAGGAGCGGGCTTTTTCTTCGCCGTGGCGCCGGCACCGGCACCCTCGCCTTTCACCCGGGAGTTGTGCTTGCGTACCGCCTTGCGGATCTGCGCCACCTGCTTGTAACGGTCGGTGGCGTGTACGTCGACCTTGCTCTGGGCTTCGGCAGTCAGGCCCACTTCGCCGCGCAGGTAGTTCACCTGATCCAGCGGCATTTCGGCCCAGCCGCCACGCGGCAGGTTGCGGGGCAGTTCAATCTTGCCGTAGCGCACCCGGATCAACCGGCTGACCTGCATCTCCTGGGATTCCCACAGGCGACGCACTTCCCGGTTGCGGCCTTCCTTCAGGGTGACGTGGAACCAGTGGTTCATGCCTTCGCCACCGTTGTACTTGATGGTGTCGAACTTGGCCATGCCGTCTTCCAGCATCACGCCCTTGCGCAACCGTTGCAGCATGGCCTCGTTTACTTCACCGAATACCCGTACCGCATACTCCCGGTCAATTTCGTGACGCGGGTGCATCAGGCGGTTGGCCAGCTCGCCGTCGGTGGTAAACAGCAGCAAACCGGAGGTATTCACGTCCAGTCGGCCTACCGCCACCCAGCGGGAGCCCTGCAGCTTGGGCAGACGGTCGAATACCGTAGGGCGACCTTCCGGATCCTTGCGGGTGCTTACCTCGCCTTCCGGCTTGTGGTAGGCCAGCACGCGGCACATGATTTCGCCTTCAGGCTGGGTTTCCACCATGTGGCCGTCGACCCGGATTTGCTCGCGGCCGGTGACTCGGTCGCCCAGTTGGGCCACGTTGCCGTTTACGCTGACCCGTCCCTGGCTTATCAGCGTTTCAATTTCGCGGCGCGAGCCCTTGCCTGCTCGGGCCAGCACTTTTTGCAGTTTTTCAGTCATGTTATTCACTTACTCAAAGGGACGGATATCGCCAGCGCCTTCACGGGCGATAACAGGGGTATTATCATACAGCTCGACCACGGTCGTGGGTCTGGGATCCAGCACACCACCGTCGATGATGAGGTCGACCAGTTTTTCCAGCTTCTCACGAGTCAGGTGCGGATCGTATTCCGCCTCGGTTTCACCGGGCAAGATCAGGCTGCACGACATCATCGGCTCGCCCAGTGCTTCCAGCAGGGCCAGGCAGATGGCGTTATCGGGCACCCGCAGACCGATGGTTTTACGCTTGGGGTTTTGCAGCCGCTTGGGCACTTCCTTGGTGGCCTGCAGAATAAAGGTATAGGCGCCGGGGGTGTTGTTTTTCATCAACCGGAAGGCGCCATTGTCGACCCGGGCGTAAAAAGACAGCTCGGAAAGATCCCGGCATACCAGGGTAAAGTTGTGCTCTTTTTCGATTTTACGGATACGACAGATACGCTCCATGGCGTTCTTGTCACCCACCAGGCAGCCGATGGCATAACCGGAATCGGTGGGATACACCAGCACCCCGCCCTGACGCACTATGGCCACCGCCTGATTGATCAGGCGCGCCTGTGGATTGTCGGGGTGCAGTTCAAAATATTGACTCATAATTCCTCCCGGAATGATTTAGATAAAGCGTGTCCATACGGGGGTGGCTTCCTTCGGCAGCCACAGCTGCCGACCCAGCTCCCGCCACTGGCTGGGATAATGAAAGTCGGACCCTACCGAGGCTTCCAGCTGATGATCCTTGCTCCATTGACCCAACGTAGCACGTTCCTGCGGGCTCTGCTGTGCCATGGAAACCTCCATCGCATCGCCTCCCGCCTCGGCAAAGGCCGCCAGCATTTTCTTGATCCACTTGTTGGACAAGTCGTAACGGGTCGGGTGCGCCAGCACCGCCACCCCACCGGCCTGCTGAATGGCCGTAATGGCCTCGGTCAGCGAGCACCAGTTGGGCGGTGCATAACCGGTATTGCCCCGGCTCAGATATTTCTTGAAGATCTTGGGAATCGAATCCGCCGCCCCCTGACTCAGCAGCCATTTGGCCATGTGGGTACGGGTAATGGGTGCTTCGCCTGCCAGCGCCCGGGCCCCTTCATAGGCACCGGGAAAGCGCGCCTTTTCCAGCCGCTCGGCCATCAGCCGGGCGCGCTGTTCGCGCCGCTCTTGCTGTTCGGTCAGCAGCCCGTTCAGGCCCGGGTGGTGCCGTTCGATATTCAGCCCCACCACGTGTACTTCCAGCGCCTGCCACAGGCAGGAGATTTCCACCCCGTTGATCAGGCGAACGCCATGGGCCTCGGCCGCCAGTGCCGCCTCTTCCAGCCCGGCCAGGGTGTCGTGGTCGGTCAGCGCCAGCACATCCACCTCTTTTTCGGCGGCCCGGGCCATCAACTCGGTAGGAGTCAGCTGGCCATCGGAGGCGGTGGAGTGACTGTGCAGATCGATTCGCATAAAAAATCCTGTGTTCAGGGTTGACTTGCACCCCCGATTATCGTTTAACTATGTCCAGTTTCTGATTAACGAGAAGAGCGCGATGTTTCAGCAAAATTCCACGCTACGCATTATCTGGTGGTGGCACACTCCCTAATCGCGGGTGGTGTGATTTGCTGTATTCGTCTTAAAGTCTCAGCGAACATAAAAGCCCGCAACCTTGCGGGCTTTTTTATTATCCAGCAAAAGGTGATGCGATGAAACCGAGCAAGAGAGTTTTTTGGCGATGGCCAGCCGGGCCGATCTTTACCCCGATACAAACGGCATTCGTGTCCATAACCGATGACGACATTGCCAGCCGGGTGATCAGGCAGATACCTGATGACCGCGACTAACTAAAAAAAGGAACACAAGATGGCGCAAGGTCAGCTCCATGTTTTATTGCAAGATGCACCCTATACCGGCGATCCCCTGTCACTATTCGCCGCCCTTACCCAACCCGGCGACAACAGCATGCTGCTGGAATCTGCCGAAATCGATACCAAGGCGGGCACCCAGAGCCTGCTGATGCTGGACGCCTGCGTACGCCTGGTATGCCACGGCCATCGGGTGACCCTGACGGCCCTCAACACCAACGGCCTGCCCGCCCTGGACCTGGTTGACCAGGCGCTCGGCGGCGAACGCACCGGACACCAGCTGGTGGTGACCCTGCCCCAGGCCGATGACAACCTGGACGAAGACAGCCGCCTCAAGGCGCCGTCCGTGCTGCACACCCTGCGCCTCATCCTGACTCGCTTCACCGCCAGCCAGGGCCAGCAGCACCTGTTTATGGCCGGCACCTTCTCTTACGATCTCATTGCCTCCTTTGAACAGCTGCCGGACGTTGCCGAGGGCATCAACAACTGCCCCGACTTCTGTTTTTATCTGGCCGAAACCCTGATCACCCTGGATCACAAGCAGGAAACCGGTCGCCTGTCTGCCTGCGTCTTCGACCCGGCCGAACAGCCCCGGTTGCAGGCCCGGCTGGATCAACTGACCCAGGCCTGTGGCCAGCAACACCCGGAGCCCAAAACCGGCGATCGACTCGAAGGCAAGATACAGACCAGCAAGAGCGATGCCGAATTCAGGGCCGACGTGGTCAACCTGAAAGAGCACATTCTGGCAGGCGATATTTTTCAGGTGGTGCCGTCACGCAGCTTCAGCCTGCCCTGCCCGCATCCGCTGGCCGCCTACCGCAAGCTCAAGCAGACCAACCCCAGCCCCTATCTGTTCTATGTGAACGATCAGGACTTCACCCTGTTCGGCGCCAGCCCCGAGAGCTCGGTCAAGTTCGATCACCACAGCCGCCAGGTAGAAATGTACCCCATTGCCGGCACCCGCAAGCGCGGTATCAACCCAGACGGCAGCATCAACCTGGATCTGGACGGCCGCATCGAACTGGACCTGCGCCAGGATGCCAAAGAAACCGCCGAGCACCTGATGCTGGTGGACCTGGCCCGCAACGACATCGCCCGCATCAGCGAGCCCGGCAGCCGCTACGTGAAAGACCTGCTCAGCGTAGACCGCTACAGCCACGTCATGCACCTGGTATCCCGGGTGGTCGGCACCCTGCGCCACGACCTGGACGCCCTGCACGGCTACCAGGCCTGCATGAACATGGGCACCCTGACCGGCGCCCCCAAAATCAGCGCCAGCGAGCTGATCCGCCAGGTAGAACAGCAACGCAGAGGCAGCTACGGCGGCGCCGTGGGCTACGTGAACGGCCTGGGCGACATGGACACCTGCATCGTGATCCGCTCGGCCTTTGTCAGTGATGGTGTGGCCCATGTGCAGGCCGGCGCCGGCGTGGTCTATGACTCCCACCCCCAGTCGGAAGCCGACGAAACCCGCAACAAGGCGGCGGCGGTACTCAATGCCATCGCCCTGGCCCACGGCACCACACTGGCGGAGGTGAGCCATGTCTGATACTTCAGCTAATACCGTATTCCTGCTCGATAACTACGACTCCTTCACCTACAACCTGGTGGATCAGTTCCGCACTCTGGGCGCCACCGTCAAGGTCTATCGCAACACGGTACCGGTGGCACAACTGGTCGCCGCCATGGAGCAAGATGAGGAGCAAGGCGAGCGGCCCATTCTGGTGCTCTCGCCCGGCCCCGGCATTCCCAGCGAAGCCGGCAACATGCCCGCCCTCATTAACGCCTGCATCGGTCGCTTCCCCATCCTGGGTATTTGCCTGGGCCATCAGGCTCTGGTGGAGCACTACGGCGGCACCGTGGAAAACGCCGGCGAAATCAAGCACGGCAAGACCTCGCTGATCAGCCATAACGGCCAGGGGGTCTTTGCCAACCTGTCCAACCCGCTGCCGGTGGC
>JBFGZI010000175.1:0-5147 GCA_041586855.1 Oceanisphaera sp.
GCCATGCTGGCACCCTGCGAGCACAGCGCCCTGGAACTGCTGGCACCGGCTATAGCAGGTTGTCGACAGTCACACGAAGGCTAGCGCCAGCAGCAAACCAAAATCGCTACGACGACCATCGATCACCGCCTGATTAAGGTGATCTCCGAGTTGGCTGTCGTTGACGAGCAGCTTAGTGTTAAGTTCTGGCAGCAGAAAAAGTGCAAATATTAGGCACTTGAATGGTTATCGGCAGCAAGTCCGGTTTTTTTAGCAAAAAATTACCCTTCAGGGGTTCACAAGCTCCATCTTTTTGGTAGTATGCGCCCCACAAAGTGTGGAGGGGTTCCCGAGTGGCCAAAGGGATCAGACTGTAAATCTGACGGCTCAGCCTTCGCTGGTTCGAATCCAGCTCCCTCCACCATCTATTGTTAGTCAATGCGTTTTGTTGCTTTTCAACATCCGGCGCCTTGATATGAAGTTTAAAATTTAAAACTGTTTAAGATATATCAATAAACAGCAAAAAGTTAATTCGTGGAGGGGTTCCCGAGTGGCCAAAGGGATCAGACTGTAAATCTGACGGCTCAGCCTTCGCTGGTTCGAATCCAGCTCCCTCCACCATCCTTTGAAAGCCGGTGCTCAGCACCGGCTTTTTTTATGCCTACTGTATTTATTCGACCGTTTTAGGAGCGAGCCTCAGTTTTTGGCCGCATAAATTCGCCTCTACGTCAGGTTATCGAAGGCCGGATGGTAGCTTACCTGGCCGGTGGGTACCGGTTGCTTGAGTGCCAGTGCCATGAAGGCGTCACCGGCGTCGGGATAGGCGCATTCCAGGCCCAGCTCGCTGGCGGGCCGAAAGCCGAAGCGGCGATAAAACGCCGGCTCACCCAGTACTACTACGCCGGCCCAGTCCAGTTCGTTGGCGCTATCGAGCGCTTCCCGGATCATGGCTGAGGCCACGCCCTGCCGCTGGCAATCGGGCCAGACGCTGACCGGAGCCAGCCCCAGCCAGCCGATATCCTCGCCGTTCACCAATACCGGGCTCATGACCAGATGGCCTATGATGGCGCCTTCATATTCGGCGACCTGACCCAGGCTGATGGCGCCCTGCTCACGCAAGGCCCACACCAGATCCGCTTCGTCGTCACGCTCGAAGGCGGCACAGACCACCTCGTCGATGTCGTCACCGTCGCCGGGACGCTCGGTTCTGCATATCAGCATGATGACAGGTCCTATGGTGCCAGACGGTCGATAGTCCAGCCGTCGCCCTCACGCTGGTACAGAAAACGGTCGTGCAGACGATTCGCCCCGCCCTGCCAGAATTCGACGGTCTCGAATTTGACCCTGAAACCACCCCAGAAGCTCGGCAGCGGCACCTCGCCACTGGCAAACTTCTGCTTCATTTCCAGAAACTTGGCTTCCAGCAGGCCACGGGCAGAAATACGCGACGACTGCTGCGAGACCCAGGCGCCGATCTGGCTGTCTTTGGGACGGCTGCTGAAGTACTTCATGACTTCCATCGCCGACAATCGCTCTACCTGACCGGTAACGTGCACCTGACGTTCCAGCGTATGCCAGGGAAACAACAGGCTGATGCGCGGATTACCGGCCAGCTGGCTGGCCTTGCGGCTGCCCATATTGGTGTAGAACACGAAGCCGCGCTCATCGGTATGCTTGAGCAGCACGATGCGCTGATACGGCTGCCCACGCTCATCCACAGTGCCCACCACCATGGCGGTGGGATCGGCCAGATTGGCGGCAATCGCCTGCTGCATCCAGGTATCAAACAGAGACAAAGGGTTATCCGGCAAATCCTTGCGGCGCAGGCCGCCTTGCAGATATTCCCGCCGGTAGTCAGCCAGTTCCATAGACAGGTCTCTCATAATTCGGGGAGGCTCTATTGTGCGTGGCGCGCCGGAGATTGGCAAGAAGGCTGCCGCCGGAGCGGGATCACGAAAACTGAGAATAGCGGGAAGTGGTGGTATGATCCGGCTCCTGAACCGTTTTTCGTCCTGTCCGTTAACACGAGTATTTTATGGCCCTGCTGATCACCGACAAATGCATCAACTGCGACATGTGTGAACCGGAATGTCCGAACGGCGCCATTACCTTTGGCGCGGAAATTTACGAGATAGAGCCGGATCTGTGTACCGAGTGTGTGGGCCATTACGACAAGCCCACCTGCATCAGCGTCTGCCCCATCGACTGCATTATCGACCATCCCGAACACCGGGAAACCGAAGAGCAGCTATGGGACAAATATGTACTGCTGCATCATCAGGGTTGATTTGGCTTAAACCCCCGGCTCCGGCAACGCGTCCGAACTGGGGATTAGCAGCCAGGCTACCAGTCCGGCAAAGGCCAGCAGCAGGCCGCCCAGCACCAACTGGTTCATTTGCGGCAATGCACCCTGCACCAGCAGAAAGATGCCGCCGCCCAGATTGGAGCTGCCACCGAGCAAGGCACCGGCGGTGCCGCTGTGTTGCGGGAACGGCGCTACCGCCCTGGAGGTCGCCACCGGAAACAGAATGCCGGCACCGGCAAAATAAAAACTGCCCCCCAGCACCAGCCCTGCCACGCTCCAGGCGGGCTCGAAGGCGGATGCCAGCACAACGCTCGCGCCCAGCAGCAATGCCACCGTGGATATCCACTGCAGACGGTTAATCGACCAGCTTGTCGCCTTTACAGAGGCCAGCATGGCGCCGGCAAAATACAGTGGCAGCGGCAGAATAAACAGCAGGCTGATTTCGGTGCTGGTCAGCCCGCTCTGTTGGCTGACCAGGACGCCGAACACCGCTTCGTAAAGGATGACACCGGCGAAGGCAGCCACCAGCATGCCGAGCTGGCGGCAAAAGGCGTTGTTGTGCAGCACATGCTGATAGGCCGGCAGCATGGGCTGGGCATGACGACGTTCCGCCGGCAGGGTTTCCCGAAACCAGAACACCATCACCAGGGTGATCAACAGGCCCACCGCCAGCAAAAACAGATACATGGACTGCCAGCCGAAGTGCAGGTTGAGATAACCGCCGATCAGCGGGGCCAGCAAGGGTGCCAGCATAATGCCCATGGACACATAGCCGTTGTAGCGCACCAGATCCGGGCCTTCGAACCTGTCCCGCATCAGGCTGCGGCACAGGCTACCCGCCGCCGCCGTGCCGGCCCCCTGAATAAAACTGCCGAGCAGCAACATCGGAAACACCGGCCAGGCCAGAATAAGCGCCGAGCCCAGCACATAGACAGACAGCCCCACCAGCAATACGGGGCGACGGCCAAAACGATCCGAGAGGGGGCCATAGATAAACTGAAATAATCCATAGGGGATCAGGTAAAAAGCCATCACCAGCGGCAGGCTGTCGCTGGCTACCTGCAATGCCGCCGCCATATCGCCCATGGCGGGCACATACAGGGTTTGGGTCATCTGACCCGAGGCCACCATTAACACCGTGAGTAATACCAGGGACAGGCCTGACATGGCCGCGCGCTCCAAAAGTGCCCGAACGGGCAGACTGTGATTAGAATCGCATCATAATCAACAGAGGGATGAACTGGCAATAGCGCCCAGAGCGACCTTTTATAATAGCCAGACCCAGTTTTTCTAATCATAAATCATAACGATAGACCAGGTTCCAGGTGCTTACTCCATCGTTGGGCTCCTTGATGCCGCCATTGGACAGATGCCAGGCTTCCAGTGCCAGGCTGTGGTGTGCGGCCGCTACCCCGACGCCAGCGCGGCTGCTGAACTGAAACTGGCTGGAAAGATCGTTCGGTCCGAGCCGGGTTTCGCTGATCCAGGCCGGCCCCACTCCGGCAAGCAGAAAGGGAGTCCAGCCCCTCTCCTGCTCGAAACTATGGTGCTCAAAACGATAATGCAGCATAGGCACCAGGCTGAGCTGCACCAGATCATCGTCGCCGGATTCCCAGTAACTACCATCCAGGCCAATACCGTACCACAACTGCCCTGCCCCCAGTTCCCGCCAGGATTGCCTCCAATCAAGGCCCGCATGGTAAGAACGGGCACCATAGCCGCCACCGGCACCCAACACCAGACTGCTCTCGGCGCAAACCGGCACCGATAACAGCATCAGGGCGAACAGACTCGGTTTGTTCATGGGCTTTCCCTCCGATGACAACCTGATTTAAAGGTAGCTGTTTTATGCTCCGAACCGGGATAAACGAACAAGAATCATGGCCTCCCATTGAGCCTGAATTTTCGATGCCCGGTCGGCCGATAAAGATTTAGTCCTTGCCTGATTCCGGTTCACGGGTATAATACGCCGCTCAAATTTCGTTCTTTAACATCAAGTGGGTTCACTCATATGCATCCGATGCTGAATATTGCGGTGCGCGCTGCGCGCAACGCCGGTCAAGTTATCGTCAAGGGTTTTGCCAATCCGGATAACGTAGAAGCACGCCAGAAAGGCCAGAACGATTTTGTTACCAATGTCGATCTCGACGCGGAAAACGCCATCGTCAATACCATCCGCAAGTCTTACCCGGAGCATACGATTATTGGCGAAGAATGTGGTGAACTGACCGGTAGCAATCCGGATTATCAATGGATTGTCGACCCACTTGATGGCACCGCCAACTTTGTAAAAGGCATTCCCCACTTCGCGGTATCTATCGCGCTGCGCGTCAAGGGCCGCACCGAGCAGGCCGTGGTTTACGATCCCATTCGTGACGAACTCTTCACCGCCAGCCGCGGTGCCGGTGCTCAGCTGAACGGTTACCGTATCCGTACCGGCAAGGCCAAGGATCTGAACAACACCATACTGGCCACCGGCTTCCCGTTTAAGCAGAAGCACCAGACCGATGCCTATCTGGCCATGTTCAAGGACATGTTCATTCAGTGCTCCGATATCCGTCGTGCCGGCGCCGCCAGCCTGGACCTGGTCTATGTGGCCGCCGGTCGCGTTGACGGTTACTGGGAACTCGGCCTCAAGCCCTGGGATTTTGCCGCAGGCAGCCTGATCGCCCGTGAAGCCGGTGCCATTGTGACCGATTTCGTCGGTGGCCATAACTATGAGCGTAACGGCAACATAGTGTGTGCCAACCCCAAGGTGTTGAAAACCATGCTCTCTACCATTCGCGAACATCTGCCGGAATCTCTGGCTCACTGATGTAACAACGCGATATAAAGCCCCGCCCCGGCGGGGCTTTTTTGTGCC
>JBFGZI010000176.1:0-5137 GCA_041586855.1 Oceanisphaera sp.
CCGTTGCTATCGAGGGTCGGCGTGCTGTCGTCGTCTTCGTCCGCCAGGCCGGCTTCGGCCCACTGCTGCACTTCCGGATCCAGATACATCATGTCCAGCAGATCCCGGGCCCAGACTTCGGTGGACAGTTTCTTGAGCGTACGCCAGGCCAGCACCTGTACCGCCGGCTCCTGGCTCCACATGCTGTCGTTCAGACAGCGCCAGTGGTTGTGATCCTGTGGCGACTCCGGTTCACCCTGGCAGGTGGCGCACAACAGGGCGCAGTGATCGGCGCTGTCGGCCTCTTTTGGGGAAACGGCCAGCAGGCTCAGTTGCTCGGTGGCGCCGCACAGCTCGCAACGACCGCCGCTGCGTTCCTGTAGTTGTTGTTCTATGGTCATGATGAAGATTCTCGGAATGGTGAAAACATCGCGGGATCCTAACATAAAGCCGGGTACTTGTTGTGGTTATGGGAGAGATGGCAGATAATTTGAGCTCCATATGAGTTTAACTTTGAGCGGGGCCGGGAGCATGAACGAAATGAAAACAGCACTGACCCTGACCACCGGCGCCCGGCCTTGTGTCTGCCTGCAGGGGCCCTGGACTCTGGCGCATTATGCACAACTGGCGCGTACCGTGGCGCCGCCGGCAGAGCCGGTCATTTGTCTGGATGGGGCCGGCCTTACCGAACTGGACACCGCCGGCGCCGCCCTGCTGGTGAAGTTGCTGGGCGCGGCCTCCCTGTGCCGGATGTTGCCCGACGCCACAGGGCTCTCTGCCGAGCGCCGGGCCTTGCTGCTGGCGGTGGCCAACGCCATGGCCAGCCGGGAAGCTCCACCGCCCGCGCCGTCTCGCTGGACCGACGGCCTGGCCCGGCTGGGGGAATTCATGCTGAATGGCTGGCGGCAGTGGGTCTTGCTGCTGGGCTTCATGGGCCTGACCCTGAGTACTCTGGCGGTGACGCTTCTTAAACCACGGCGCTGGCGACTCACCGCCCTGGTGGCACAGATGCACCAGTGCGGCCTCAATGCGGTGCCCATCGTCGCCCTGCTCACCTTTCTGGTCGGCGCCGTGGTGGCTTTTCTCGGCGCCACCGTGCTGGCGAATTTCGGCGCCACCATCTACACGGTCGATCTGGTGGCCTATTCCTTTCTGCGGGAGTTCGGGGTGCTGCTGACCGCCATTCTGCTGGCCGGTCGCACCGCCAGCGCCTTTACCGCCCAGCTCGGCTCGATGAAGGTGAACGAAGAACTGGATGCCTTGCGCACCCAGGGGCTGGATCCGATTGAACTGCTGGTGCTGCCCCGGCTGCTGGCGTTGGTGTTGACCTTGCCGCTACTGACCTTTATCGCCATGCTCTCGGGCATGCTCGGCGGCGCCCTGGTGTCTTTGCTGTCACTCGATATTTCTCTAGCCCAGTATCTGGCCATAGTGCAGCAGGTACCGGTACAGCACTTTCTGGTGGGGATGGGCAAGGCGCCGGTGTTTGCCCTGCTGATTGCGTTGATCGGTTGTCTGGAAGGATTCAAGGTCGGCGGCAGCGCCCAGTCGGTGGGCGAACACACCACCTCCAGCGTGGTGCAGTCGATTTTCACGGTGATCCTGCTGGATGCCATTGCCGCCCTCTTTCTGATGGAGATGGACTGGTGAGCCAAACCGGAGAGGTGGTGATTCAGGTACGGGGGCTCGACAATAAGTTCGGTACCCATGCGGTGCATGAGAGTCTGGATCTGGACGTTTACCGGGGCGAGATCCTCGGGGTGGTCGGAGGATCCGGCACCGGCAAATCGGTGCTGCTGCGATCCATCGTCGGTCTGCGCCGGCCTAGCGGCGGTGAGGTGCGCTTGCTGGGCCAGAACCTGCTGGCCTTGCCGGAGCCGGAGCGGGTGCTGCTGGAGCGACGCATGGGCGTGCTGTTTCAGAAGGGAGCACTGTTCTCTTCGCTGACGGTGGCGGAGAATATCGAGCTGGCTCTGATCGAACAGGCGGGCCTGTCCCGCATGGATGCTGCCTATCTGGCATCGGTCAAGCTGGCGCTGGTCGGTTTGCCGGCCGTGGCGGCAGATCTGTATCCGTCCGAGCTGTCCGGGGGCATGATCAAGCGGGCGGCCCTGGCCCGGGCGCTGGCGCTGGATCCGGATGTGCTGTTTCTCGACGAGCCGACCGCCGGCCTGGATCCCATAGCGGCGGCGGCCTTCGATCGACTATTGATGACACTGCGCGATGCGCTCAATCTGACCGTGTTCCTGGTCACCCATGATCTGGATACCCTATACAGCAGCTGTGATCGGGTGGCGGTGCTGGCCCACAAGAAGGTATTGGTGGCCGACCGGCTGGCGGTGGTGGCCGCCACCGACGATGCCTGGGTACAGGATTATTTTCATGGCCCCCGCGGCCGGGCCGCGAGTCAGGCGGCCGAACTGGCCCGCAAGGAGTGACAGATGGAAACTCGTGCACATCATGTACTGATTGGCTGCTTTACCCTGGCTGTTGCCGCCGGTGTGCTGCTGTTCGCCCTCTGGCTGGCCAGAGCCGGCAGTCAGCAGGACTTTCGGCTATACAATATCGTGTTTCGGGAGGCGGTCAGCGGCCTGACCGTGGGCAGCGCGGTGGAATACAATGGCATCCGGGTCGGAGAGGTGGAAAACCTGTCTCTGGATCCGGAGGATCCCCGGCGGGTGCTGGCCCGGGTACGTATTGCCCGGCAGACCCCGGTAAAAACCGATACCCGGGCCCGGCTGGCGCTGGCCAATATTACCGGTGCCGCCAATATCCAGCTGAGTGACGGCTCTCCCGCCAGTCCGGCGTTGCAGGCAGAAGGCGATGCCATTCCGGTGATCCTGGCGGATCCCTCACCCATAGCCCGCTTGCGGGTGAACAGCGAAGAGCTACTGGTGGGCATTACCTCCCTGGTCGACAAGGCCAATCAGCTGTTCTCGGCGGAAAACAGCCGGCATCTCGGTCGGGTGCTGGCCAACCTGGACGAGACCACCGGCGTGATTGCCGGGCAGAAAGACGAACTCCGCCAGGGAGTGGCGGATCTGGCCGAGGCCAGCCGGCAGATGAAAGCCACCATGACCCAGGCATCCCGGCTGCTGGAGCAACTGGAGGACCAGCTCGGGGGCAAGGGCGAGCGTCTGCTCACCAAGGCGGATCTCAGCCTGGCTTCCCTCGAACGATTCAGCCGCAATCTCGATCGCCTGCTGGCCGATAACCAGCAGGCATTGGGATCGGGTCTGCAGGGCATGGCCGAGCTGGAGCCGACCCTGCGCGAGTTGCGCAGCACCCTCGCCACCCTGGGTGAGGTGGCCCGGCGGCTGGAAGAAGATCCTTCCGGCTTTCTGCTGGGTGGGGAAAAAATACGGGAGTTTCAACCATGATGGTGATAAGACGGTTATGGGCTCATGTTCCGGCGATATGGCTATCGCTGCTGCTGGTACTGAGTGGCTGCACCCTGCTGCCCTCATCCCCGCCGGTTACCTTCTACCGCTTGCCGCCGCCGACCCTGACACCGAGTTCGGTGCCAGGCTCGGCGGAGAAGGTGGATTTGACACTACGCATCACCCGGCCCGAGACCAGCGGACTGATGGCCGGCACCCGCATCGCTGTGGTACCACAAGACAACCAGCTCAGCGCCTATCAGCATGTACGCTGGGTGTCGCCGCTGCCGGTACTGTGGCGGGAACAATTGATCGAGGCATTCCAGCAGGATGGCCGTCTGCGACATGTCGGCAGCGACAGTGACAATCTGCGCGCCGATATTGAGCTGGGCGGGGTATTACGGGCCTTTCAAGCCGAATATCATCAGGGCCGCCCCCTGGTGATCATTCGCTTCGATGCCCGACTGGTGAATCCGTACCGGCGCACCATACTGGCCAGCCGGCGTTTCGAGGTCGTTGAAATTCCGCAGGGGACAGAGGTGCCGGCAGTGGTGGCGGCGTTCGGGGTGGCCCATGATCGGCTGGCCCGGGAGCTGCTCGACTGGCTGCTGACCACAGGGAAGCCATAAGCGATGAAGCCGACCACCAGCAAGTTTCACCGGTTTTTTGCCGGCCCTTCCCACAGCCTGCTGCCACTGGTGCTGCTGGGGGGCGTGATCGGTGTCGCTGCCGGCCTGGTGATGGTCAGCTTTCTGAGCCTGCTGAACCTGACCCTGGGCTGGCTGAACGGGGCCAACCTGGAAGATTTCGAGTCTCTTTCGCCCTGGTGGCGACTGGGATTGCCGGTGCTGGGCAGCCTGCTGCTGATCGCCCTTTATCGGCTGACGCCGGTCTCGGGCCAGACGGTCGGGCTGGCCTATGTGCTGGAACGGCTGCAGTTCGGGCGGGGGCAGTTGCCGGCCGCCAATACCGCCTTTCAGTTCATGGCGGCCCTGATCGCGTTGGGCACGGGCCACAGCGTCGGCCGCGAAGGGCCGGCGGTGCACATGGGGGCCGGCATCGGCAGCCTGTTGGGGCAATATACGCATCGCCCTCCGAGTCAGCTGCGCTTGCTGATTGGCTGTGGTACGGCGGCGGCCATTTCCGCCGCCTTCAACACCCCCCTGGCCGGGGTGTTGTTCGCCATGGAAGTGGTATTGATGGAATACAGCCTGCTGGGGTTTGCCCCCATTATCGCCGCCGCCATCAGCGCCTCGGCCTTCAGCGGCGCACTGCTCGGCCCTCATGCTGTGTTGCAGCCGGTCCGGTTGTCACTGGCGGGCTATGGCGATATTCCCAGCCTGCTGCTCACCGGACTCTGGCTGGGACTGGTGGCGGTGCTGTTTCATTATCTGGTCCGGCTTTTTCTTCGCTTCCCCCTCAAAAGCCGGGCGCTCAGGCTGCTGCTGGCAGGCCTGATCACTGGGGGACTGGCGTTGTTCGTTCCGCAAATCCTGGGTTCGGGTTATGACACCATCAACGCCACCCTGAGCAATCAGCTGCCCTGGTTGCTCTTGTTGCTGATCCTGGGCGCCAAGCTGATTGCCACGGCGGCGGCCATTGGCCTGGGAGTACCGGGTGGCCAGATAGCGCCCATGCTGATGCTGGGGGTCTGCGCCGGTGGTGTGGCCGGTGCCCTGGTACCGGGCACTTCCGAGCCGGGTCTTTATGCCTTGCTGGGCATGGCGGCCATGATGGGGGCCGTGCTGCATGCGCCCCTGGCGGCGCTGGCCACGGTA
>JBFGZI010000177.1:0-5130 GCA_041586855.1 Oceanisphaera sp.
CCCGCAGGGCAGCGCTTGTGGGGTCTTGCTACTGCGTTATCGCTTATTTATGTAGAGTGACTACACGGCATAAACTCTGCCTTGTATCAAGACCCCACAAACTGCTGCAAAAATCATCTCGAAAGGTCAACAGACCCTAGAGTCTTGAAATAAACTCAGTTTCTTTCTTCCAGCAGTTCGCTGACATGCACCTGAAAGGGAATCGTCTCGTCTTCGCGCTGTAACAAGATCAGCTGATTGTTGATGTCGACTTCCAGCACATAGCCGGAGCCGTCCGACGTGTGACAGATCATACCGGGCCTGATGTCATGAATATCCATATTCAATCTCCATTAGCAGGCGTGCCTGCATTAAATTTAACGTCCCTGTTTCATCGCGGTTCTCTCAGTGATTATATTGCAATAACCCGGCTTGCCCGGGCCAGCCATTATCTGCCGGCCCGCTTCGGCGGTTATTTGCCCTTCTGGGCCGGAGATTTGCCTTTCTGACTTTGTTGCCATTTGCCGTCAACATAATGTGCCGTCCAACCGGTCGCTTTCTTATTGACCTCGGTCATCACATATTGTTCCTTGTTTTTACGACTAAAGCGTACAACAGCCTTGTTGCCTTCCGGATCCTGGGTCGGCGCCTCGGTCAGATACAGGAACTTCGGCGACAGCCGGTCCTTGAACTGCACCAGCTCTTCCACCAGCGGGGCCCGGGTTTCCCGCGATTTGGGAAAGTTGCTGGCCGCCATGAAAATACCCGCCGCACCGTCTCGCAGCACGAAATAGGCATCAGACTGGGTGCAGGGCAACTCGGGCAGATGCACCGGATCTTCCTTGGGTGGCGCCACCTCGCCGTTCTTGAGAATCTTGCGGGTGTTCTTGCACTCCTCGTTGGTACAGGCCATGTACTTGCCGAAGCGGCCATTTTTCAGCTGCATCTCGGCGCCGCAGCGATCACAGTCGATCACCGGCCCTTCATAGCCTTTCAGCTTGAATTGCCCCTGCTCCAGCTCGTAGCCGTCACAGTCCGGGTTCTGACCACATACATGCAGTTTGCGCTTGTCATCGATAAGATAGGCGTCCATGGCGGTACCGCACTTGCCACAGCGGTGCTTGGCACGCAGGGCATCGGTTTCCGCCTCTTCGTCGTTGGCCAGCACGAACTCGTCACCCGGGATCAGGTTGATGGTCTGCTTGCAGCGTTCCTTGGGCGGTAGCGCATAGCCGGAACAACCGAGAAACACCCCTGTGCTGGCGGTACGAATACCCATCTTGCGGCCACAGGTGGGGCAGTCGATGTCGGTCAGCACCATTTCATTGGCGCGCATGCCGCCTTCGTCCACCGGGCGCTCGGCCTTTTCCAGATCTTCGCTGAATTCCGCATAGAAGGCGTCCAACACCTGAGTCCAGTTGAGACTGCCACCGGCAATTTCGTCCAGCTTGCTTTCCATCTGGGCGGTAAAGTCGTAGTTCATCAGCTCGGCAAAGCTTTCCTGCAACCGATCGGCCACGATCTCACCCATTTTTTCCGCATAGAAGCGGCGGCTTTCGACCTTGACGTAGCCCCTGTCCTGAATGGTGGAAATGATGGATGCATAGGTGGAAGGCCGGCCGATGCCGCGTTTTTCCAGTTCGCGCACCAGCGCCGCTTCGGTGAAACGCGCCGGTGGCTTGGTAAAGTGCTGTTTGGGATCGAGCTGTTCGAGCGTGAGCACTTCGCCCGCCTGAACGGCGGGCAAGACGGTGTCTTCGCCTTTGCGGCCCTGAGCGGCAGCCTGTACCTTGGTCCAGCCGGCAAAGCGCAGGATGCGGCCACGGGCCTTGAGATCGTAGTCGCCGGCACGCACGGTAATGGTGGTGCTGTCATACTGGGCCGGCACCATCTGACAGGCCACAAACTGGCGCCAGATGAGATCATACAGCCGCTTGGCATCCGCTTCCATTCCATCGAGCTGGTCGGCGGACAAGGCCACGTCGGAAGGACGAATCGCTTCGTGTGCTTCCTGGGCATTGGCCTTGGCACTGTGCACATTGGGGTTTTCGGGCAGATAATCCGGGCCGTACTGCTCCTGAATAAACTCGCGTACCCCGGCCACCGCTTCCTGACTCAGGTTGGTGGAGTCGGTTCGCATATAGGTGATGTAACCCGCCTCATAGAGGCGCTGGGCCAGCATCATGGTGCGTTTTACGCCGAAACTGAGCCGGGTACTAGCCGCCTGCTGCAGGGTCGAGGTGATAAAGGGCGCCGGCGGCTTGCTCTGGGTCGGCTTGTCGTCCCGCGAGACAACCTCGAAGCGACTCGCCTTGAGCGCATCGACCGCGGCCATGGTCTGGGCTTCGTTGACCGGACGGAATTCCTTGCCCTGGTATTTGGCCACCGCCATCGACAACGCCAGTTTTTCTTCGTTGCTCAGGCTGGCCTGAATATCCCAGTATTCTTCCGGTACGAACGCCTTGATTTCACGCTCTTTTTCTACCAGCAGACGTACCGCTACCGACTGTACCCGACCGGCAGACAGGCCGCGGGCCACTTTTTTCCACAGCAGAGGTGAGACCATATAACCCACAACCCGGTCCAGAAAACGGCGTGCCTGCTGGGCATTCACCCGGTTCTGATTAAGCTCGGATGGTTGACTGAAGGCATCCTGAATGGCCGTTTTGGTGATTTCGTTGAAGACCACCCGCTTGAAGCGCTCATCGTCACCGCCGATAAGCTCTTTAAGGTGCCAGGCAATCGCCTCCCCTTCGCGGTCCAAATCCGTTGCCAGATAGATGGTGTCGGCTTTTTCAGCCAGCGCCTGTAATTCGGTGACCACCTTCTCTTTACCGGGCAACACCTGATAGTTCGCCTTCCAGCCATGATGAGGGTCGACTCCCATACGGGCGATCAGCGCCTTCTGCTCTTTCTCCTGCTTGAGCCGGGCTTTTTCTTCGGGGCTCAGCTGCTTGGTATCGGCTTTTTTCCCCCCGGTTTTCTTGGCGGCAGAGGAGCCGGCGGTGGGCAGATCACGCACATGGCCGACGCTGGATTTGACGATGAAGTCTTTACCCAGATATTTGTTGATGGTTTTTGCCTTGGCGGGCGATTCCACGATAACGAGGGATTTGCTCATAAAGCGCGTATAGGTCCTTAAGGTCTGGCCCCCACTCAGGGGGTCCGGCGGCAAGGTAATGACGGCTGTATAAGTGAAAAAGCCGTAAAAAGCAAACTTGCCAGGCTAGGGCCGGAAAAAAGTTCAATGAATTTATATTTACTTATTAACACCTTCATACCTGCAGGAATCAACCGCTTTTTTAATTAAGTTGCCTGTTCGACCGCTTTTTATGCATTGTTATGATTAAGGCACAATCTGTTGTTAATTTCGGGTTACATCTCCTCTAAAAATCCACATATAATGGCGCAACACAGAATTATCTCGGTCATTTCAACCATTTAAAAGGACAATATAATGGTACAGTTTGAAGCTAACTTTGACGGTCTGGTTGGCCCCACCCATAACTACGCTGGCCTTTCTTACGGCAATGTAGCCTCTCAAAGCAATGCGCAGGATGCATCCAGCCCCAAACAGGCGGCCAGACAGGGCCTGCAGAAAATGAAGGCGCTGACCGATCTGGGCCTGGTACAGGGCGTACTGGCCCCCCAGGAGCGACCCGACATTCATACTCTGCGCCGGCTGGGATTTACCGGCAGCGATGCCCAGGTGCTGGAAAAAGCCTTTCGCGAAGATCCCGTGCTGCTGGCCGCCTGTTGCTCCGCGTCCAGCATGTGGACCGCCAACGCCGCCACTGTCTCACCCGGCGCCGATACCCTCGATGGCCGCATTCACTTTACCCCGGCCAACCTGACCAACAAGTTTCATCGCTCGATAGAACACGAAGTAACCGGCCGCATTCTGGGACGGGTCTTTGCCGACGAGCGTTATTTCAGTCACCACTTGGCCCTGCCCGCCAACGAATATTTTGGTGACGAAGGTGCTGCCAACCACACTCGCCTGTGCGCCGACTACGGCCAGGCCGGGGTTGAACTGTTCGTTTATGGCCGCAGCGCCTTCGATCAAAGCCGGCCGGCACCGCGCCGTTATCCGGCCCGCCAGACCCTGGAGGCCTCCCGCGCCGTGGCCCGCCTGCACGGCCTGAATGACGATACCGCCATTTTTATTGCCCAGAACCCGGAGGTGATCGATCAGGGGGTATTCCATAACGACGTGATCGCGGTCGGCAACCAGAATGTGCTGTTTTACCATCAGCAAGCCTTTCTCGACACCCATGCGGCGCTGGACGAAATTCGCCGTAAGCTGCCCGATACCGAGCTGCACTTCATCGAGGTGCCCACCGCCGAAGTGCCGGTGCTGGACGCGGTGAAAAGCTACCTGTTCAACACCCAGATTGTAACCCTGCGCCCCGGCCACATGGCGATTATCGCGCCCTCTGAATGCGCCGACACGCCCAGCGTCAAGGCCTATCTGGACAAGCTGCTGACCCTGAACACCCCCATTCGGGAAGTCCACTTCATGGATGTGAAGCAGAGCATGCGCAACGGCGGTGGCCCGGCCTGCCTGCGACTGCGAGTGGCGATGACAGAAGCGGAACATGCAGCCACCAACCCTGCCTGCCTGATGAACGAGGCGCTGTTTAGCCGGCTCAACCAGTGGGTAGACCGGCATTACCGTGACAGCCTGAGCCTGAACGATCTGCGCGACCCTGCCTTGCTGCTGGAGTCTCGCGCCGCCCTGGACGAGCTGACCCAAATTCTGCAACTGGGCTCCGTCTACCCCTTCCAGCGGTAGTTAAAGGCCGGGATTGGGGATTGGGGAAGGCCGGCAAAACCTGCCCCCTATTCCCTAATCCCTAATACCAATCCCAGTAATGATCTGATCATATTGAGGCCCCTGACCAGAGGCAACACAGCCGCCTCCCACGACACGCCATAAACCCATCCGTGGGGGCTCGGAAATGCCGTCCCTGGCATTTCACGGTCGTGGGAGCCGTTCTCTGTTGCCTCTTCTGGAACACCGAGTTGCCCGCAGACGGCGCCTACAGGCGACGCCGGAGCATCAAGGAGGGCAAAGGGATCTGCTCCACCGACCATCACATAACAGGGACGTCATGTGCTGAGCGTCACAAGGAGGTGCTTGAGCGAGTC
>JBFGZI010000178.1:0-5102 GCA_041586855.1 Oceanisphaera sp.
GTGCGCTTCATGGGGGAAACCTCGAAGATCCTGAGTCCGGAAAAAACCGTGCTGATGCCCACGCTGGAAGCCGAATGTTCACTCGACCTGGGTTGTCCGGCCGACGAGTTCACCGCCTTCTGTGATGCGCATCCGGACCACACTGTGGTGGTGTACGCCAATACCTCGGCGGCGGTCAAGGCCCGGGCCGACTGGGTGGTGACCTCCAGCATAGCGCTGGAAATCGTCGAGCATCTGGACAGCGAGGGGCACAAGATCATCTGGGCACCGGACAAGCACCTGGGTGCCTATATCGAGAAGCAGACCGGCGCCAAAATGTTGCGCTGGCAGGCGGCCTGCATAGTGCACGACGAGTTTCGCGCCAAGGCGCTGAAAGAGCTGAAGGCGCAGAACCCGGATGCGGCTGTGCTGGTACACCCGGAATCACCGGCCTCCGTGATTGCGCTGGCCGATGCGGTCGGCTCCACCAGCCAGCTGATCAAGGCCGCCCAGACGCTGCCGCAGCAAAAGCTGATAGTGGCCACCGACAAGGGCATCTTCTACAAGATGCAGCAGGCCTGCCCGGACAAGGAAATGGTTGAAGCGCCCACCGGCGGCAATGGCGGCACCTGCCGCAGCTGTGCCCATTGCCCCTGGATGGCGATGAATGGCCTGGTGGCCATTCGCGATGCCTTGCGAGACGGCGGCAAGACCCACGAGATTCAGGTGGATGAAGAGACCCGCATCAAGGCGATGATACCGCTGGAACGGATGCTGAACTTCGCCGCCGAACTCAAGATGAAGGTCAAAGGCAACGCCTAAAAGAAAGTAAGGGGTGAAGAGTGAGGGGTGAAGCGTAAAGGAAAGCGCCAAGCCACAGGCTCGGTGTTTGGCTCCTAACACCTCACACTTTACTCCTCACATAAAAAACCGGCGCCGAGATTAATCTCGGCGCCGGTTTTTTATGGTTGGCCTTTAACTTACAGCTTAAAGCTGATGGCTTATGGCTGTTGTTACCGGTTTTCTTCGCCGCCGAGGGCTTCGATCAAGTCGGGGATAAAGCGTGACAGTTCGCCGGTGACCAGGGCGAAGTCGGCATCGAAGCGGGCGGCCACGTCTTCGCTGGTAACGTCGTCATTCTGCTCGCGCAGCTCTTCGGAAAACTTAAGGCGCTTGACGCTCATGTCGTCACTCAGCACGAAGCTGATGGTTTCGGCCCAGTTCAGCGCCAGCTTGGTGACCAGCTTGTCGGCTTCCAGATGGGCCTTGATTTCGTCACTGAGCAGGTCCTGCTGCTTGGCGCGGATAATGCCGCCGTGCTCGAGGGCGGAGCGCAGCTCGGCTTCGTCTTCCAGCGCAAAACCGGCCGGGGCGGCGCCTTCTTTCAGCCAGTCGGTCAGGGTCAGCTCGGGCGGTGTGGTCATGGCCAGGGGGACGACCGGCAAGGATCCTATGCTCTTGCGCAACAGCGCCAGCAGATCCTCAGCCCGTTTGGCGGAGCTGGCATCCACGGCGATAAAGCCGGCCTTGGGGTTGATCCAGGCATAGGTCTGCTGAAAACGGCTGAAGGCCCGGGGCAGCAGGGTGACGATGATCTCTTCTTTTATCGATTCTTTTTCTTTTTTCTTCAGCGCGCGACCCTGCTCGATTTCCAGCGCTTCCACCTTTTCGGCCACCATGTCGTTGACTACAGAGCCGGGCAGCATCTTTTCTTCTTTCTTGGCGCAGATCAGGATCTGGTCGTCGGCGCTGTGGGTCAGGGCATGGCCCTGTTTGCCCAGCGGCGAGATCCAGCCGACTTTGGCCTGCTCCTGACTGCCGCAGGGGCTGAAGGGCAGGGCTTCAAGCTGCTTTTCCAGATCTTCAAGGGTGACATCGAAAGGGCGGGTAAAA
Source organism: Oceanisphaera sp. (assembly GCA_041586855.1). Taxonomy (GTDB): domain Bacteria; phylum Pseudomonadota; class Gammaproteobacteria; order Enterobacterales; family Aeromonadaceae; genus Oceanimonas. Next base: position 1,873 of record JBFGZI010000178.1, read on the forward strand.
CGATAAATCTGCAGGTTCTTAAACCACATAGCGTCCTCGGTAACGAGCCGGAAAAAACGCATTGTACTGCAAAGCGGCTTTGTGATCAGGTAGTCATTCCCGGCCAATAAAGGCCGATCCGGCTCACAGTGCATGGTTAAAGCCGATTCGATGTAGCGCCGTCTCTATACACTCAGGTAAACGAAAGCCGGAGACTGTGATGATACGACAAGCAACGCCCGAAGATTCCGATGCCATTCTGGATGTCTGGCTGCTGGCGTCGTTGCAGGCTCATGATTTTATACCGGCGGCCTTCTGGTGGCAGCAACAGGAAAAAATGCGGGCCCGCTATTTACCATTGGCACAGATATGGGTCTGCGAAAGACACGGCGAGGTACAGGGCTTTGTGGCCCTGGTGGACGATTATCTGGCCGCACTCTTTGTGCGACCCGACTGCCAGCAAAACGGCATTGGCAGGGCGCTGCTGGACATGGCCAAACGCCAGCGGCAGCGGTTATTGCTCAAGGTATTCTGTGAAAACGATATTGCCGTTAATTTTTATCGGCAACAGGGTTTTGTCATTACCGCAGAAAGCGAGGACCTCAGCACCGGCCAGCCGGAACTGCATATGAGCTATCGAGCGGGAGCCGATCGTCGGGGCGTAGCCTGACGGGCCGACAGGGGGCTGTCAGGAATTCATAAAACTGTCACACTAGCTGTCAATAATGACGATACACATCGCTAGATCTGTAAGGACAGTTGGAACATGAGCCGGAAAATACTGGTAGTGGAAGACGAGGCCGCCATCCGCGAGATGCTGTGCTTTGTGCTGGAGCAGAAGGGCTTTGCCACCGACTCGGCAGAAGATTACGATCAGGCGCTGGCCATGATCAAGGAACCCTATCCCGAGCTGATACTGCTGGACTGGATGCTGCCCGGTGGCAGCGGTATTCAGCTTATCAAGCACCTCAAGCAGGACGAACTGACCCGCCAGATCCCGGTGATCATGCTCACGGCCCGCGCCGAGGAAGAAGACAAGATCAAGGGGCTGGATGTGGGCGCCGACGATTACATTACCAAGCCTTTCTCTCCCAAGGAACTGACCTCCCGACTGAAGGCGGTATTGCGTCGGGTGGCGCCGACGGCGGTGGATGACGTGATTGACGTGCAGGGCCTCAAGCTGGATCCGGTGAGCCACAGAGTCAGCGCCAATCACCTGCAGCTCGACATGGGCCCCACCGAATTCAAGCTGTTGCATTTTTTCATGACGCATCCGGAGCGGGTATACAGCCGCGAACAGTTGCTCAATAATGTGTGGGGCACCAATGTGTACGTGGAAGACAGAACCGTGGATGTGCATATCCGGCGGCTGCGCAAGGCGGTGTCGGAGTCGGGCCACGACAAGTTGATCCAGACGGTACGCGGTGCCGGGTATCGCTTCTCAACGCGCCTATGAGGCCTGTATGCAGTTACAAGAATCCGGCCACGGCTTGTGGTGGCGGTTAATCTTCTACTATCTGGCGTTTTTTCTGCTTGGCCTGTTACTGGACAGAATAACGCTGGGGTTGCTGGCAGGCACGGTACTGCATCTGCTATGGCATTACCGTTTTCAGCATAAACTGGCCGTCTGGCTGTGGCGCGATCGTAGTCTGACGCCGCCGGAAGGCCAGGGCAGCTGGGAAGCCATTTTCAACGGTATTTACCGCATGCAGCAACGGCAGCGGGCCCGACGGCGTGAGCTGGCCAACCTGATACGTCGTTTTCGGGAAGGCGCCGAAGCATTGCCCGATGCGGCCGTGGTGATCCGCCGCGACGGCAGTATCATCTGGTGCAACAAACTGGCCCAGCAGCTGCTGGGTTTTCGCTGGCCGGAAGACGCAGGTCAGCATATTGGCAACCTGATCCGTGCCCCCATGTTTATCTCTTATATGGATCGCGGGGTGTTTGATGAGCCGCTGGAGCTGCCGTCGCCGATTAGCGAAGACAAACTGATCGAATGCCGCATCATGCCCTACACCGAAGATCAGGCCCTGCTGGTGGTGCGGGATGTCACCCGACTGCGGAGTCTGGAGCAGATGCGCAAGTCCTTCGTGGCCAATGTGTCTCACGAGCTGCGCACGCCGCTGACGGTACTCAAGGGCTATCTGGAGATGCTTGAAGATCTCCCGTCGGAGGCGATGTGGCATAAAACCCAGGGCGTGATGCTGGAACAGACCCAGCGCATGGATGCTCTGGTGAACCAGCTGATGACTCTGACCCGCATCGAAGCCTCTGCCACCATAGATACCAGCAAGATTGTCGATATTCCGACCATGCTGACGATGCTGGAGCAGGAGGCGCTGGCCCTGAGTGGCGACAAGCATCATGAATTCAGCTTCCTGGTGGATACCGGCCTCAAGGTGCGGGGCGATCAGGAGCAGTTGCGCAGCGCCATGTCCAACCTGGTCTACAACGCCGTCCGCCATTCACCACCAGGCGCCCGCATCAGGGTGGAGTGGGGCCTGGATGGCCAGAATGGTCGCTTTGCGGTGACGGACAACGGCGACGGCATTGCGCCCGGGCATATTGCCCGCCTGACCGAACGTTTCTATCGGGTCGACAAGGCACGCAGCCGTCAGACCGGGGGCTCCGGGCTGGGACTGGCCATCGTCAAGCACGCGCTCGGCCATCACGACTCCCATCTCGAAATCCGTAGTCAGGTCGGCGAGGGCAGCTGCTTCAGTTTTATTCTGCCCGCGCGGCTGCTGGTGCAGGATAACCCCAACCGGGCCACGGCCTGAGCCTGAAAACAGCGGCGATGGTTTTCTTGTCTGGCTGTCATAAATGTGTCACTTCGGCTTCATATCATTGTCATTACCGGCGGTAATACTGACCGCGTCTTGAAAGACCGAACTCAGACCGAACTCAGATTGGAGATTAAGGATGAAACTGAACAAACTGGTAACCGCTCTTGGTTTGACCGCCGCACTGGCTTCCACCACTGCGCTGGCCGCGGTAGACAGCTCCCTTCCGGACTACGAGAAGGTCAGCGGTATTTCCGGCAACCTGTCTTCTGTGGGTTCTGACACCCTGGCCAACATGGCTACCCTGTGGGCCGAAGAATTCAAGCGCAGCTATCCCAACGTCAACGTGCAGATTCAGGCCGCCGGCTCTTCAACCGCGCCTGCCGCCCTGACCGAAGGTACCGCCCAGTTCGGCCCCATGAGCCGTGCCATGAAGAGCAACGAAGTCGAAGCTTTCGAAAAGCGCTA
>JBFGZI010000179.1:0-5084 GCA_041586855.1 Oceanisphaera sp.
TGCAATGTTGGCACTCCCGCCCTCCATGGCGGTCGGACGTCATGTGCTGAGCGTTACATGGACGTACTTGAAGCGTGTCGGTGGAGTAGACCTTTCGTTCGACCTTTACAGGGCAGCTAAACAGATCAGTTAGTTTTACAGTCTGGTATAACTCTGTATAACAGCCATAAAAAAACGCAGCCTGTTGGCTGCGTTTTTTTATTTAACCACCCTCAGGGTGGGCTTGCCTTTCTTTGGTACTGAAGCAACTGGCTCCGGTGCCGGCGGTGTATCGGCTTCATCTGCCGCTACCTCATCAGCATCAGCCAACCAGGCCTCGTAGGCCGGCTCCGGCGGAAAGAAGGTGCCGGCGCCGTTTTCCCGCGCCTGAATCGACACCACCGCCGCCATCGGCACATACACCTGGAACGGTGAACCGCCGAAACGAGCACTGAAGGTGACCGCTTCGTTATCCATGTGCAACCCGACCACCGCCTGGGGGGCGATACTCAAGACTATCTGTCCGTCCTGCACATACTGGTGCGGCACCGTGGTGTGAGCCACCTCGGCATTGACCACCAGATGTGGCGTCAACTCGTTATCCAGCAGCCAGTCATAGAAAGCGCGCAGCAAATAGGGCCGGCTGGGCGTCATCTTGTCCATACTCAGACCTTACCACCGATATCACGCTCGTCTTCGGTCAGGGAAGCCTGGAACGACTCCCGCTCGAACAGACGGATCATATAGGTCTTGAGCTCTTTGGCACCGCGACCGGACAACTCGATACCCAGTGACGGCAAACGCCACAGCAAGGGTGCCATGTAGCAATCGACCAGGCTGAACTCTTCACTCATGAAGTAAGGATACTCGGCAAATACCGGCGCTACGGCCAGCAAGGCCTCACGCAGTTCCTTGCGGGCTTCATCCGCTTTATCATTGCGCTGAATCCGCTTGACCAGAGAGTACCAGTCTTGTGATATACGATGCATCATCAGCCGGCTGGTGCCGCGAGCGACCGGATATACCGGCATCAGCGGCGGATGAGGAAAACGCTCATCCAGGTATTCCATGATGATATGAGATTCGTAAAGCACCAGCTCCCGGTCGACCAGGGTCGGCAGGGTGCCGTAAGGGTTCAGCTCCAGCATGTCCTCGGGCAGGCTGTCAGGTTCAACATGGCTGATCTCGACACTCACCCCTTTTTCTGCCAGGACGATACGTACCTGGTGGCTGTAAATATCCTCAGCCCCTGAAAACAGCGTCATGATGGAACGCTTATTAGCTGCAACTGCCATTGAATCCTCCGCAAATCATAAATGGGAACGGCAATGGAAGCATATTCGCCCCATTGCCGTTTCCCTGCCTAGCTTAGACGATGTCTAATCAGTGTACGTCACGCCAGTATTCTTTCTTCAGCATGTAGGCAAAGATAAAGAAGATAGCCAGGAAACCCAGCACCCAGTAGCCCATGCGCTGACGTTCCAGCTTGACCGGCTCACCGGAATAGACCAGGAAGTTGACAATATCCAGTACCGCATTGTCGTATTCTTCCGTGGTCAGCTCGCCGTTACCTTCTGTCTCGATGCCAACAGGTGTTGCCACCTCATGGCCGTCCACGGTGTGCATCACGGTTTTCAGGTGTGCACTACCCTGCAGCGGCTCCAGTACATGAGGCATACCTACAGACGGAAATACCAGATTGTTCACCCCGAATGGGCGGCTGTCATCCTTGTAGAAGGAACGCAGGTAGGTGTACAGCCAGTCGGCGCCACGTACCCGGGCTACCAGAGTCAGGTCGGGCGGTGGTGCGCCGAACCAGCTGGCCGCGTCTTTGTCGGGAATGGCATTTTCCATCAACTCACCAATACCGACACCGGTGAAATTCAGGTTGGCCTGCATGACGTCTTCCGGAATGTCCAGATCCTCGGCCACCCGGTTATAACGCTGATACTGGGTGCTGTGGCAGCCGGAACAATAGTTCATGAACAACTTGGCACCGTTTTGCAGTGATCCCTTGTCGCTCAGATCATAATCGGCTTTATCCAGGTGCACACTGCCACCGGCGGCCATTGCCAGCGCTGGCAAAAAGGCAAATACAGCGATGATTAACTTCTTCATTTGAATGTGACCCTCTCTGGCAGCGGCTTGGTTTTTTCGTTTTTGCTGTAGAAGAACAGCAGTACGAAGAAGGCGAAGTAGCCGAACGAGCAAATCTGGGCGATCATCGTCAGCAGCGACGTGGACGGCAAGGCACCCAGAACACCCAGGATGATGAAGCAGATCACGAACTGAACGATGTTCAGCAGGTGCAGCTTGCTGCGGTAGCGGAACGAACGCACCTTGCAGCGATCCAGCCAGGGCAACACGAACAGCACGGCAATGGACAGACCCATCAGGATAACGCCGGTCAACTTGTCAGGCACCGCCCGCAGAATGGCGTAGAAGGGGGTGAAATACCACACAGGTGCAATATGCTCCGGGGTTTTCAGGCCGTTGGCCGCTTCGAAGTTAGGACCTTCCAGGAAGTAACCGCCACCTTCCGGCATGAAGAAAATCACGAAGGCGAACAGGAACAGGAAGCCGGCCACGCCCACCACATCCTTGACGGTGTAGTAAGGGTGGAACGGAATGGCGTCTTTGGGCCAGCCGTTTTCGTCCTTGTGTTTCTTGATATCGATGCCATCGGGGTTGTTGGAGCCGACCTCGTGCAACGCAACGATATGCAGGAACACCAGGATCACCAGCACCAGCGGCAAGGCGATGACGTGCAGCGCGAAGAAGCGGGTCAGGGTGGCACCGGAAATGACGTAGTCACCGCGGATCCACAGGGTCAGATCGTCGCCGATCACCGGAATGGCGCCGAACAGCGAGATGATAACCTGGGCACCCCAGAATGACATTTGTCCCCAGGGCAACAGATAACCCATGAAGGCTTCGGCCATCAGTACCAGGAAGATCAGCATGCCGAACAGCCACAGCAGTTCGCGGGGCTTCTGGTAAGAGCCGTAGATAAGACCACGGAACATGTGCAGATACACGACCACGAAGAAGGCGGAGGCGCCGGTGCTGTGCATATAACGCAGCAGCCAGCCGTATTCCACATCACGCATTATGTATTCGACGGAGGCGAAGGCGCCCTCGCCGGAAGGATTGTAATTCATGGTCAGCCAGACACCGGTCAGTATCTGGTTAACCAGTACCAACATGGCCAGAGAGCCAAAGAAGTACCAGAAGTTGAAGTTTTTCGGTGCCGGATACTGACCTACGTGCTTGTTGTAGGTCGCCGTCATCGGAATCCGTTCGTCGATCCAGGCTACGAGTTTACCCAGCATGCTTAGGCTCCTTCCTTGTCGGCACCAACCAGTATGGTGGCGTCATTGACATAGTAATAAGGGGGGATCACCAGGTTCAGCGGGGCGGGTACGCTCTGGAAGACGCGACCGGCCATGTCGAACTTGGAGCCGTGACAGGGGCAGAAGAAACCGGAAGTGACACCTTGCACCTGTTCGCCGAAAGAATCCGGCATATAGGTCGGTGAGCAACCCAGGTGAGTACAGAGACCCACAGCTACAAACAACTCGGGTTTGATCGAGCGGTAGCCATTCTGGGCATAATCCGGTTGTTGCGGCTGCTCTGAAGCAGGATCTCGCAGCTGGCCATCAAGCTTGGGCAGGGCATCCAGAACTTCCTGGGGGCGGCGAACTATCCAGACCGGTTTCCCCCGCCATTCAACCCGAATCAACTGACCGGGTGCGACTTTACTGACATCTACTTCTACCGGGGCTCCAGCCGCCTTCGCTTTGGCACTGGGATTCCACGATGCGATAAAAGGCACAGCGACAAAAGCAGCTCCGACCCCACCCACGGCTGTGGTTGACCAGGTCAGAAATCTGCGGCGACCGGTATCAACTGGCGCATTGCTCATCCAAAAACTCTCCCATTTGGTTTCCGCCTGTTTATTGTTCGTTCCATGCTTCGAGACGGTTTGTGACAACTGCGGCGGATATTATGGTTTCAATTGCCACTAAAAAACCCCGAAATTCTAAAGAAAAGCGCGGTCTTTTACAAGGACGGGTAAAATATCAACAAACATTATTTCGTAGAAAAACTTGTTTTAAAACAAAGAATTGCTAGTGAAACTGTTTTATTTATTCCAGGATAAAAAAAGCCCGGGTAAACCCGGGCTTCGATGTAAAACGCAATCCCAATTAACGCTTGGAGAACTGAGGACGCTTACGTGCTTTATGCAGACCGACTTTCTTACGTTCCACTTTACGAGCGTCACGAGTAACGAAGCCAGCCTTGCGCAGCGAACCGCGCAGGGTTTCGTCGTATTGCATCAGGGCACGAGTAATGCCGTGACGAATAGCGCCGGCCTGACCGGAAATGCCACCACCGGCAACGGTGATGAACAGATCAAATTTATCGGTCATCTCAACCAGTTCCAACGGCTGACGAACCACCATGCGGGCGGTTTCGCGACCAAAGTACTGATCCAGTGAACGTTTATTGATAACGATGTTACCGCTGCCCTGCTTCACGAATACACGTGCAGTAGAGCTTTTGCGACGACCGGTACCGTAGTATTGAGTTTCTGCCATTTGCCTAATCCCGCCTTAGATGTCCAGTACTTGAGGTTGTTGCGCAGCGTGGTTGTGCTGGCCGCCGACAAAGACTTTCATCTTGCGGAACATAGCACGACCCAAGGGGCCACGGGGCAGCATGCCGCGAACGGCAGACTCAATTACCATCTCGGGCTTGCGTACAATCAGCTTCTCGAAGCTGATGGACTTCAGGCCACCCGGAAAACCGGAGTGAGAGTAGTAGATTTTGCCTTCGGCTTTATTACCGGTTACCTGAATTTTCTCGGCATTGATCACGACGATATAATCGCCACAGTCAACATGCGGAGTATATTCCGGCTTATGCTTACCACGCAGACGACTAGCAATCTCGGTGGCCAAACGACCCAGAGTTTTGCCCTCTGCATCAACAACATACCAGTCACGCTTTACGGTTTCTGGCTTAGCAACAAAAGTTTTCATGGATAAACCCAAATTACTTAAAATGAATCATACACTTGCGCACATGCGCAAAACACGACA
>JBFGZI010000180.1:0-5080 GCA_041586855.1 Oceanisphaera sp.
CACAAAATCCAGCTGCTGGCCGAAACCATCAGCAATTTCAACCGCCTGTCCTGATCCGCAGCGGATAGCGGCCCACCGGTCAGGATGGCCGGCGGTGCTGTTTCAACCAGTCTCCCACTTCCACCGCCGACAAAGCCTCGCCGACCGCGTCCCCCTGCACCAGCAGCGTCTGGCCCATCTCTTCAAGCACACCAAGCTCTGCCGGATGCTCGACACCGCAGCAAATCAGCGGCTGCTGCAGCAGCCGCGCCAGGGCAAACAGGGTCTCCAGCTGGCGGCGGGGCTCCCCCTTGCGTTCAATACCACTGCAAAAGGTAGCATCCAGCTTCAGCCAGCTGATCGGGAGTTGCGACAGGGTTCCCCACGCCGAACAGCCGCTGCCGAACTCGGTCAATGCCATGCGAATGCCTGCCGCCCGGAGCCCTTTCATCACGGCCAGTGCCTCACGGGTATCCTGCGTCACCGCATTTTCATTAATATCCAGTACCAGTGCCTCGGCCGACAGCCCATACTGTTGTAACACCGGCACTATGACTTGTTCCAACCCGGTCCGAAACATCGCCGGTGGCAGCGCCAGGCTGACAAATAACGAGGGCCCGCCCGGTATTTTCCACGCGGGCAGTTGCCGACTGATCTGCTGTAGCAACCACATAAACAGCCGTTCCGACAATTGGTATTGTTCGGTGACTCGTATCAGCTCCGCCATCGAAATGATCCCGAAGCCCGGATGATGCCAGTTCAGCAAGGCTTGCAGCCCACAACAATGATCGCCTGGCCATTCGATCAGAGGCCGTAACTGCAGGCTCAGGCCGCTACCGTCCAGCGCCGCCGGCAGATCCCGTGCCAGCTGCTGGCGACGCGACATTTCTTTCAACAAGGAAGGATCGAAAAACACATAGGGTAGCCGCTCCCGCTTGCACAGCTCCAGTGCCAGTTCTCCCCGGGCCAGCAGATCCACCAGATTGTCCGCATCCGCCGGATAGAGCACCACGCCCATGATCGGCGTCATGTAAAAGTCATGGGTATTGATGGAAACCTTGTCGGTCAGAGCCTGACGAAAACGGGACAGCTGGGCCCGAACCTCCTCCAGTGACACCACGCCCCGGGCCACCACCACGACACCTTCTTGCCAGGGCAGAGCGATAAATTCATGGGACTGCAGGCTATGAAGCAAACGCTGGCTGAATGCCTGCAGCAGACGGTCCGCCACCTCAAATCCGAAGCGATGATGGTGTTCGGTGAAATCTTTCAATTCCAGCACCGTCACGCTGAAGGGGACTTTCTGTTCTATCATCGGCGCCATGCGCCGTTGCAGGGCAAAACGATTGGGCAGCCCCGTCAGCGGATCCCGCAGTTGCTGAATCCAGTAACGCCGCAGCTCCCGAAACAGCAGCAGCAACAACAACACCAGGGTAATGAAGAGGCAGACTATCTGGGTAGAAAGCCGCTTGCCCAGCTGGCGGTAGGCCTGGTCATACTGCGCATAAAACCGCGCATTGCCATGCATGGCGGCGGTCACGGTACGAGATAAGGGTTCCAGATAGGGCGTCAGCTCGGCCAGTATAAAGCGATAATCCGGTGAGCCGGGTTGCAGCTCTGCCACCCGCTGTTCCAGGCCCCGCACCCGAGTATCAATCTGCCGGATCAACAGCCACAGATCGGGTCGATCATTGAGGGTATCCCTGAACTCGCTGTTCAGCAGTACCGGGAGCCGGCTCCAGAGAATATCGTAACGCAGTGCCAGATCATCCTGACCGATAGCCCCTGCGTGCAGTAATTGCACCGCATCCAGAAAGCGGCCCATTTCCTGCCGCAACTGCATAAACGACCAGGGCGTTTCGTAGGTTCGTTGTTCAAGCAGGGTGTTGTGCTGACGAATATTCATCAGGGTATGGATGGCGCCACTGCCGAAAATGCTCATACCCAGCAGCAGTAAACCACCGATAACCAGCTTGAAGGGATGCATACGGCCATATTGGCCGCCCGTGCGAAGATATGAAGGAAAAAGCCGTTTCATTCCGGCTCCGAGAGTACCCGGATCACCCGAAGCTGCCAGGCCATAAAGTGCAAGAAGTCGGCCTGCTGCACCCTGGGTACGCGATCGAAGGGCAGCATCAGCCACAAGGGGCCTTTATTGCGGCGGTTCATCGTTTGCCCATCATCCTGCCACGCGAGAATGGGAGCAAAGGGACTGAGTTGTGGCCAGTCAATGGCCACACTGAAGCCGTTCAGGGCCTCCAGATACAGGGTAACCACGCGGCGATGACCAAAGAGTCGTGCCATCAGCCTGTTCAGATCCACCCCTCGGTAGTGATGAGGTTCGGTCACCCAGGGATGGGCCGTGGTGATATCGGCCTGGGGCATCGCCTGCAGTTCGCTCAGGGTGAAATCCAGCCGATCATATTGCCGTTCATCGAGCTGGATATCCCCGAACAGGGTCAGTACCACCGGCTCCGTGGCCTGAGCCTGCCACGACAACAGCAACAACATCAGTATTCTGCCCATCAGTTTCATTACCACATCTCCTTAAAACCGACAGGTCGGATATCATGTCTCAAACGAATAGAATCATACCTAAATCATGGGGACTGACTGAAGTGTAATTGATTAATCACGCTGTTCATTGCAATATTTTCAGCCCATTAGAACGAAAAACCGGGCCACAAGGGCCCGGTTTTTTTCATGGTCTGGGACCAGGAAGTATTGATGTGATTCAGATCACATCATACCGCCCATGCCGCCCATGCCACCCATGCCACCCATGTCCGGCATGGCCGGTGCGTCCTGCTTCGGCAGCTCGGTTACCATGGCTTCGGTGGTGATCATCAGACCGGCCACGGAAGCGGCGAACTGCAGCGCAGAGCGAGTCACCTTGGTTGGATCCAGGATACCCATGTCCAGCATGTCGCCGTAGGTATCGTTGCCGGCGTTGTAGCCGAAGTTACCTTCACCTTCCTTGATCTTGGAGACCACAACGGAAGCTTCTTCGCCGGCGTTGGTAACGATCTGACGCAGCGGAGATTCCATGGCGCGCAGGGCAACCTTGATACCCACGTTCTGGTCTTCGTTGTCGCCACGCAGCTCGGCCAGCTTGCTGGCAACGCGAACCAGCGCCACACCGCCGCCCGGTACCACACCTTCTTCTACCGCAGCACGGGTTGCGTGCAGGGCATCGTCGACGCGGGCTTTCTTCTCTTTCATTTCCATCTCGGTGGCAGCACCGACCTTGATCACGGCAACACCGCCGGCCAGCTTGGCCACGCGCTCTTGCAGCTTCTCTTTGTCGTAATCGGAAGAAGAGTCTTCGAGCTGCTGGCGAATTTGCGCCACGCGCGCTTCGATGGAAGCAACTTCACCTACGCCATCGATGATGGTGGTGTTGTCTTTGGTGATCACCACGCGCTTGGCACGGCCCAGATCTTCCAGAGTGGCTTTTTCCAGCTCCAGACCCACTTCTTCGGAGATCACGGTACCACCGGTCAGGATAGCGATATCCTGCAGCATGGCCTTGCGACGGTCGCCAAAGCCCGGGGCTTTGACGCCGGCTACTTTAACAATGCCACGCATGTTGTTCACGACCAGGGTCGCCAGGGCTTCGCCTTCGATATCTTCGGCAACCAGCAGCAGCGGCTTGGATTGCTTGGCCACGCCTTCCAGTACCGGCAGCAGTTCGCGGATATTGGAGACTTTCTTGTCAACCATCAGGATGAAGGGGTCGTCCAGCTCGACGGTACCGGTTTCCTGCTTGTTGATGAAGTAGGGAGACAGGTAGCCACGGTCGAACTGCATACCTTCTACCACGTCCAGCTCGTCCTGCAGGCCCTGACCTTCTTCTACGGTGATAACACCGTCGGTGCCGACTTTTTCCATGGCTTCGGCAATCAGCGCGCCCACGCTTTCGTCGGAGTTGGCAGAGATGGTGCCTACCTGAGCAATGGCCTTGGTGTCTTTACAGGGTACGGACAGATTCTTCAGCTCGGCAACGGCCTGGATCACGGCCTTGTCGATGCCGCGTTTCAGATCCATCGGATTCATGCCGGCGGCAACCGCTTTCAGACCTTCGTTAACGATGGACTGAGCCAGTACTGTGGCGGTGGTGGTGCCGTCGCCCGCTTCGTCATTGGCCTTGGAAGCGACTTCCTTCACCATCTGGGCGCCCATGTTCTCGAACTTGTCTTCCAGTTCGATTTCCTTGGCGACAGACACGCCATCCTTGGTGATAACGGGGGCACCGAAGGACTTGTCCAGTACCACGTTACGGCCTTTAGGGCCCAGGGTTACTCTAACGGCGTCGGCCAGGATGTTGACACCCTTGAGCATTTTTACGCGAGCGTCGTTACCAAATTTAACTTCTTTAGCAGCCATTGTTCATATTCCTTGAAAGTAGATAAACCGGAAGATTATTCGACGATAGCCAGAATGTCGTTTTCGGACAGGATCAGTACTTCCTGACCGTCCAGCTTCTCGGTTTTCACACCGAAGCCTTCGTTGAAAATGACCTTGTCACCCACTTTGACGGACATGGCTTTGACTTCACCGCTATCCAGGGTGCGGCCATTACCTACCGCCAGCACCTCACCACGGGTGGACTTTTCGGCGGCAGACCCGGTCAAAACAATGCCTCCCGCAGATTTTGACTCGGCTTCAATACGCTTGATAATAACGCGATCGTGCAATGGACGAATGTTCATCGATAACTCTCCTGATGAGTGTTGTTACCTAGTTATATAAACGGCCGGCGGCCGCAAATTGTTACGCTGTCCTTCTATATGGGAGCGCATTCCCCCCCTTCAAGGGTTAACGTATAAATTTTTTTAAAAGCGCGACTGACGGCGGTATCATGGGCATCGCCTCTGCAGGGCCGATTCACTCATTTCAAGAGAGCATTAGTGGTACAACACAACTCGTTGCTGACTGCCCCCATGGGCCCGCAACTGGCCAGAATGGCCGGTCCCATGGCTCTCGGCATCGTCGCCATTCAGGCCTTCAATCTGGTCGATATCTTTTTCATCGGCCTGCTCGGCACCGATTCCCTGGCGGCCATCAGTTTTACCTTCCCGGTTACCTTTGTGGTCATTTC
>JBFGZI010000181.1:0-5075 GCA_041586855.1 Oceanisphaera sp.
CCTTCCAGGCCCACGGCGAAGGAGTGCAGCCGGGGCCACCAGGCTTCGCTGCTGTCGCCGTCTTCTACCCGACGATCCGCATAGATCTTGGCGATGGCGGAGATCACCGACGAGTCCAGACCACCGGAGAGCAGAACCCCATAGGGCACGTCGCACATCAGCTGGCGTTTGACCGCCGCCATCAGCGCTTCGCGTAGCTCGCTCACGCTGGACCTGTTGTCCTTGACCGCAGCGTACTCTTCCCAATCGCGTTGATAATAGCGGCGCAGCTTACCTTCCTTGCTGTACAGCAGATGGCCGGGAGGAAACTCCTTGATGGTCTTGCACACCGGGGTGAGCGCTTTCATTTCGGAGGCAACATAGAAGTTGCCCTGCTCGTCGTGGCCGGTATAGAGCGGAATAATGCCCATGTGATCGCGACCAATCAGGTAGGCGTCCTGCTCTTCGTCGTAAAGGACGAAGGCGAAGATGCCGTTGAGATCGTCGAGAAACTCGGGCCCTTTTTCCTGATACAGCGCCAGTATGATTTCGCAGTCGGACTGGGTTTGAAACTCGAAGTCCACGCCGAGCCCGGCTTCCAGCTCCTTGTGGTTGTAGATTTCGCCGTTCACCGCCAGGGCGTGGGTCTTGGCCGGGTTAAGCAGCGGCTGGGCGCCGCTGTCCAGGCCGACGATGGCCAGTCGCTCATGTACCAGAATGGCGTTGTCGCTGCTGTAGACGCCGGACCAGTCGGGGCCCCGGTGGCGCAACAGCTTGGATAGCTCCAGTGCCCGGCTGCGCAGGGCGGCAGCTTCAGATTTGAGTTCGAGAATACCGAAGATAGAACACATGAGATCATCCTTAATTTGTGGCTCTAAACACTAGGCTCAGGTTGGCAGAGTGACACCAGGATGAAAAGTGAAAATGATGAAATGTGATAAATAAAGCCACTTGAATATTTAATCGATATATTAAGTGGCATTATTTTTTGAATGGTCAAAAAAAGATAATTTATTTTGCTGTTTGTTCAGTGGTGCCGGTTACAGACGTCTCGCCGGGGCGACCGGGTCGTCGATACGAAACCAGCCGGCAATGCTCAGCCGGTCCCGGCTGGCCGGCAGCACCTCGTGGGGGAAGTCTTCCGACAGAAAGCACACCAGGGTGCCCGCTTGTGGCAATATCCGGTGCATGATGGCTTTTCCGCGCGCCGGATAGATCAGCAGCTCGCCGCCATCGGTCGACTGCCAGTCGTCGTTCAGATACAGCACAGTAGTGAGTCGGCGATTGCCCCGGCCACGAAAGGCATCCAGGTGCTTCTTGTAAAAATCCCCGGTCTGATAAAGCGCATAGTGGCATTCGTAGTCTTTCAGCCCCATAAACAGCTGGCGGTTCAGCTGTCGCTGCAATTCGGCCATCTGCGCCTGGTAACAGCGCTGTATCGGGGTGTCACCTTCCAGCCAGCGGGTCTTGTCGGTGCGGATCTGTTCATTGGTCTGTTGCAACCGCTCCCGGCCAATGCCGGCGGGGGTCAGTTCCCAGGGGGGCAGGGTGGCCAGGTCGTGGCGCAGGGCGGCGACCATATTGGCATCTATAAAGTCGGGAAAAAGTCCGATGCCGGGGCCGGCAATGGCATCCACTATCTCGGAAAAATCATGTTCAAGCCGTACAACTGCATTCACGTCGAACCCTCCATCAGGAGCGCCTATGTACACCCATTACGACTCGGGTAGCCAGAGAGAAAAACTGCATGTGAAGAAGGAGAGTACTGTTTGAGGAAGGGCTTGTCATGCGATTGCCCGAAAGGAGCAAAAACACTGGGTTTTCAGACCTAGGGTTTTCAGGCATTAAAAAACCCCGAGCATGGCTGCTCGGGGTTTTAATGTGGCGGTGAGGGAGGGATTCGAACCCTCGATACGTTGCCGTATACACACTTTCCAGGCGTGCTCCTTCAGCCACTCGGACACCTCACCGTATTTTTTCATTCAATTTTATTCAAGAGTGTTGTTTTCACTCTGTGCTTACTGATGACTCATGTCCTCGGACTGACGGAGCACGCTCCGTGGCTTTTTTACCTTTATCAGGCTTCGCCTTGGGCAGCCACTCGGACACCTCACCGTATTTTTTACCGGATTTTATTTATGGATGTTACCTTCACCCGTTTCAGCATTTTGTTACGGTCTTGCCTGACCGGCCCCGCTTGGGAACGGGGCGTAATTTAACGACTTGCCGGTGCTTGTTCAAGGCTTTTCAGTAAAAAAACGTGCGACTGGCTTAACCCTGAACAAGTTGCGGGCTTAATGCACAGCCGAGCGGGTTTTCTGCGGCTCGTCGTCCTGCATCAGAAAGCCGAGCTCGGTGATTTCGAGCAACAGCTGCTGGGTCGCCATCATGGTTTGCTGCACTATCCACAAGAACTGCGGCTGATCCAGTCCGGCCTGGGTGTGCAGGTAATCGGCCACGATCAGGCGGGGCAGGTTGTCGTCGACGATATCGACAAACACCTTGAGGCTGGGGTAGTTCATGTTCAGTCGGCCCAGATCGGCCACCAGTGCCAGCAGGGCGGTGGGGCGCACCTCGATTTCTGTGGTGAGAATGGCGTCTTCATGTTCCACGAACAGTCGGCTTTCCAGTACGCCGTCCTGCCCCTGCAGCTCGGAAAGGTGGATGCCGTGACAGTTTTCACAGATGTAGTGGTCTATGTAACCGGCGGTTAGCCAGCGCATGGCGGTTTCTGCTGTTAACACTGAGATTCCTGAAAAATGGGGCTTGAAGGGGCGTTAGTGTAAACCAAAGGTCGGGTGAGGAAAATCAAAAGCCGGCCCCGGCGGGAGCGACCGGGTAATAAAGGTCCGCTTTGATTTGATTTTGTTACCAAAAGCGGGAATGCTCATTATATGTTCATCAAGGCGCTACCGGTGCGCTCCCGTTGTCACTGAAACAAGGAAAGTCGAGATGAAAACACTGCTTGCTGCTATCGATCTGGAACAGGATTCCATGCTGGTGGTGAAAAGAGCCATCGAGCTTGCCGTACGGCTCGAGGCCAGCCTGCATCTGGTTCATGTGGTGGACGATGCACTGACTCTCTATGAGCCCATGGTGGAAATTTCGGTGCGCCACCGACTGAAAAAGGCGGCAGAAATGGCGCTGCAAGGCTTCTTTGATCTTGCCCCCGATGAAGTCAAGACGCGCGGGGGCTGCCATGTATTGCTGGGCAAGCCTTATCAGACCCTGGGTAAAAAAGTCAAGGAGCTGAAGGCCGACCTGTTGATCGTGGGGCGGCATCATATAGAGCCGTTACGGGATCTCTTTGTCGGTACCACCGCCGAGCGACTGTTGCGTCACTGTGACATCCCTCTGCTGATGGTCAGTACCGACTCCACCGATACCTATGAACATGTGCTGGCGGCGACCGATTTTTCCCGCAGTTCGCACCATGCGCTGAAGGCAGCCCTGTGGCTGGCGCCGGAGGCGGACATTCGGCTGGCTCATGTATTCGATCCGCCTTTTATCGGCTTCGTGCACCACGATCAGCAGGATATGGATGACATGATCAGTCAGCAGAAGGAGCGGATCACCAGGGAAATAAAAACCGAGATGGCGCATTTTCTGGCCGAAGACGACCAAGGACGGATCCGACCCGATATTATGACCGGAGGGGTACAGGCCTGCCTGAATAATGCGGTGGCGCTGCATAGCCCCCAGTTGCTGGTGCTGGGCACACACGGGCGCCAGGGCATCAGCCGGCTGCTGATCGGCAGCGTCGCCACCAGCTTTTTGAGTACGCTTCCCTGCGATGTGCTGGTAGCGAGATAACAACGGTGAGGGGTAAGGTGAGAGGAGTGAAGTGGAAAGCAGCCCCCCGAACAAGCCGAACTGCCTGTCTGGCTTTTTGTTTTCCTCACCCCTTACTCTTCACCCCTTACTTCTTTAAAAAAATACTGGCCAGTTCTGACTGCTGTTGCCCACTACCAGAAAATGGGGGTTGAGCAACTGCTGTGGGTTGGCGTAGCCGAGTGGCTGGCCATCGAGTTGGATCACCCGGCCACCGGCCTGCTCTGCCACGCAGTGGGCGGCGGCGGTGTCCCACAGCGAGGTGGGGCCCAGCCGCGGATACACATCGGCGGCGCCTTCCGCCACCAGGCACAACTTGAGCGAGCTGCCCATGGCTACCAGCTCGTGCTCACCCAGTTGCTCCAGCAACAGCGGCATGGCCTCACCGGCGTGTGAGCGGCTGCCCACCACCCGCCAGGGCGTACCGGCTTTATGCTCGGCGACCTTAATCGACCTTTTATTACCCTCAGCGTCGGTCTTGCTGGCGCCAAATCCCCGGGCGGCGGTGTAGCACAGCTCCAGCGCCGGAGCATAAACCACACCCAATACCGGCCTGCCCTGCTCGATCAGCGCAATATTGACGGTAAATTCGCCGTTGCGTTTGATAAATTCCTTGGTGCCGTCGAGCGGGTCGACCAGCCAGTAACGGCCCTGAGGATCGGCTCCGGTAAACTGTTCGGTGTCTTCTTCCGACAGCACCGGCAGGCGCAGCGACAGCCGGTTCAGGCGAGTGTCAATCAGCCGATGGGCGGCGGCGTCGGCCTCGGTCAGCGGTGATTGGTCGGCTTTTGCTTCGATGGAAAAGTCCCGGCCATAGATGTCCATGATGGCGGCACCCGCCTCTCGGGCGATGGCTTCCACCTCGGCAATCAGGGCGGCAGTGAGATAATCTGAGTGCACCGTGCTCTCCATAGGGTGACCTTGAAATGAGCCAATATGATATAAAAAAACGCGGCTTATTCCTATTTATGCAGTAATACTCATCCCATTAAACAATGATCTATTTCCTTTCTGTGTAAATGCCAGACAAAGGGTCCGCTCCGACGTCGTCTGTTACCTCTGCAAAACACCCATCTGGCACCCTTATTGCTATTAATATTGCACACTCTTTGAACTTTAGGCTTACTGTCGGTATCCTTGTCGGCCTTCGGCGATAGCGCCTTTCTTCGTTTCGTTAACTGTGAGTCTGCTTCTTGATTTCCACCAATAACATCACTATGCAATTCGGCGCCAAGCCGCTGTTTGAAAATATCTCTGTCAAATTC